>JALSJU010000015.1 GCA_026989145.1 Thiotrichaceae bacterium | reverse complement strand
CAAAACGGAAAGAAATATTTCACTTAATCTATTTATTGTAATATTATCTTCCGATATTAACCAAGGTTCATCTATTTTATGAAAGAACAGCAGATTCTAATCCTCGGTATTGGCAATGTCCTTTGGGCTGATGAAGGCTTTGGCGTTCGTTGCGTTGAAGAGCTTAATCGCCAATTTACTTTCCCAGAAAACGTCAAACTAATGGATGGCGGCACACAAGGTCTTTACCTTGTTCCTCACGTACAACTTTGCGATATATTGATTATCTTCGATGCGATTGATTATGGTCTACCCTGCGGTCAAATGAAGATCACTGAAGATGGCGATGTACCTATGTTCATGGGCGCGAAAAAAATGAGTTTGCATCAAACAGGTTTCCAAGAAGTTTTAATGACCTCTGATTTAATTGGCGACCTGCCTGAAAAAATGATTCTGATTGGCGTACAACCGGTAGAAATAGAAGACTTCGGTGGTAGCTTGCGCACAGAGATTAAAGAACAAATACAACCTTCAATTGAAAAAGCGCTACGTTATTTAACAGACTTAGGTATTACTTATTCTGAGCGCAAAGAACCACTACCAGCCACAGAAGTACTTTCACCCGCTCAAATGGCGCTTAACGATTACGAAGCAGGCAGACCTTCGGCGGAGGTAGCCTGTCGTACAGGTGATGAAAGAGTACTTACCTCAAAAGAAATGGTGTTTGACCCAAAAGCTCCTATATTGGAAGACTCGATGCCTGTGGACGTTGATTACCGTGGTCAATACGACAAATAAAAGAGAATATCTGATATGTGTTTAGGCACCCCAATGCAAGTCGTAGAAATGCAAGGCAGTCATGCACTTTGCGAAGTAAACAACACCCAAGAAATCGTTGATATGATGCTGGTAGGTGATCAACCTAAAGGCACGTGGATACTTAACTTCTTAGGTGCTGCTCGTGAAACCATGACAGCAGAAGATGCAGAGCAAACCATACTGGCGCATAACGCGGTATCTGATGTTATGCAAGGTGGCGATCAAATCGACCACCTTTTTGCCGATTTAATTAATCGAGAACCTGAATTACCTGATCATTTGAAAGGCTTGGTACCAACGAATGCAGAGCTAACAAACAAAGCACCAATAAACACAAGTCCATCAAAAGACAAATAAAGCTAAAAATAGAAAACCACATAGGAAAATCACAATGCCACCAGAACCAACCCCAACACCACTCATTGACCGACTCAGTGAAGAGCTTAACTACCCTTTACTTGACCTGAGTAACATTGATGCGTTTTTAGCACAGCACGAACATTCCGTATTATTTTTTACACAAGACATTGTACGTTTTCCAGAAAGTAATGATGTTGCGGTTGTACTACCTGAACTAATCACCATTTTTCCTACCCTTGTTCCTGCGGTTATCGCACGTAGCGATGAGAAAAAATTACAGAGTTTATATGGTTTTCGCTCATGGCCTGCTCTGGTTTTTATGCGTGGAGACCAATATCTTGACGCGATTACAGGTATTCAAGATTGGAATGACTACCTACCTATGATTCAGAAAATTCTCACATCAGAACCTAGTCGCCCACTTTCTATCGGCGTACCTGTAGTTAGCAATTAAAGCTAAGCAAATCATTAAAGAAATAAGGAACACATAACATGGCAGACATTAAAGATTACGGCAGACCTATCGACATTCCCGTCATTGGCGAAGGCTCTCAAGGCACCATGCCAGGCGATGATAATTTCAATTTTACGGAATCCCCAGGGCCGATGCACACCTTTGACCGCCCGATCATTCCTGAGCCTGAAGAGGTCGTAAACCTCACTGTCGCCAAAGCAATGCTGGCAAAGTTGTATGATGCTATTGCTAGTTATAAGGTGGGTGATCCTGCGGTTGCCTTTGATATTAGCGATATGGATACAGCAAATGTTGACCTTGTTGATCAAATATTTAATGAAGGTGAAGTCAGTGTTATTTATGAAAGTGATACCTCCGTGCAGATACAAGAATCCGTACTAACAGGTATTTGGCGCGTACGTATGATTAACGAATCTGGCACGCCGATCAGTGATATCATTGAAGTGGCAGATATTCCATCAATCGTTCGTGAAAAAACATTCAAAAATACAACACCTATCGACACTAGCCTTGATAATATTCCTGAAAATGCCTTCAACGCACCGCCCATTCTCACAGAGTTGGCTGAGAAAATTGAAACATGGAAAACAGGTGATGAAAATCATGTTATCAATCTAACGTTGCTACCGCTTTCAGAAGAAGACATGGCGTTACTGGGTTCTCGCCTTGGTGTTGGCCCTATCACAATTTTATCGCGTGGTTACGGCAACTGTCGTATTGGTAGCACGCAAAAGAATAATATTTGGTGGATTAAATATTACAACTCAGATGACAAAATCATTCTCAACACTATTGAAGTGATCGATATCCCGGAAGTTGCAGCCGCAGCACCTGAAGATCTTGAAGACAGTGCAGAGCGTCTTCAAGATATTTTAGGTGTTTATGACGTACACGTAAGCTAAGCCTCTTAAAACACTACTCCGAGGAGTAACTGGCATGAAAGAAACACACATTAAAAATGAATTTGGTAGTGGCTCCTTTGAGGGTTCTTACGGCGGTGACACATCACGCCTAAAAGATACCGACCGAATGGAATGCAAAATCTGCTGGAAAGTTTATGACCCTGCTGAAGGTTGCGACTATTGGCAAATTGAAGCGGGTACGCCGTTCTCACAACTACCTGATCACTGGCAATGCCCCGAATGCGACGGCATCAAAGATCAGTTCATGGTATTGAAGGATTAGATGAGTACTACGCCTGCCCAACTAGAAGCTACCTTTCGCCAGATACATACTGAGCGGATGCAGGATGTTCCTGTGGTTAATGAAAAATTGAGCGTGAAAGCGACTAGATTCTACCCGTGGAAAGATTATCAATTGGGCATTTTAATCACACCGTGGTTTATGAATATCATGCTATTGCCTAACGACAAATCTAATGAAAAGGCCAGTAACGCCTCAGATACAAAAACGCCTTCTAGTAATATAAGCTACAAAGTAGGCGCAACACAAAACCATGTGCTTCCTTCAGGTTCTTACGAATTCGTAACAGGATACGAAGAAAGCACTGGCTTTTATGAAAGTTGCTCGCTGTTTTCACCTATGTTTGATTTTACTGATCAAGAAACAGCAGAACTCACCGCCAAAGAAGCTTTGCTCGCATTAATGGATAGGGAGAACATCGACACCGCATCACTTAACCCCAGTAAAGAAATAGAACAAATCTGGGCAGGCGAAAAACCACAGCCAGAAATCACCAAAAACTTTGATGGCTCTGATAAACCTATCACTGACAAAATTAGTTCGGTCACAAAAGCAAATAAAAAGCCCCGTAAACGCCTGTCTGAGCGACTGAAAGAACCGTCTTCAAGAAGAGATTTTCTACGAGGTTCTGCTTTTAGAGATGAAGCAGCCGTCCCTGAAAAGCAAAATAGCGAACAAAAAACCACATGAGTATTGCAGGCGAATTAAACATCACGCTTAACACTTCTGACACACACAATACGCGCTGTCAGATTAGCTCATCTCGCCCGTTACAAGCCAGTCACGTTTTCACGGGAAAAACAATCGACCAAACATTAACGATGATTCCTCTGCTTTTTAATATTTGCTCTAAAGCACAAGCAGTCACCGCAGTAAGAGCTATTGAAAGCGCCAAACAAACACCGGCTACACCGCAGATAGAATCAACACGTGAAGCACTTATCGCCCTAGAAAGCTTACGCGAACAAGCCCTGCGCGTAGCGATGGATTGGCCGACGTTTATAAAAGTTGCGCCTGAAAGCCCATTGCTATCGCACATTGCAATGGGTATTAGCAAAATAATGAAGTCTCTTGAGACTAGCCAATCACTAAAATATCTAGCCTCTTCTAGTAAAACGCTAAGTAGCGAAGCACAAGGCATTACAAAAGCACAAAACTTACAATGGAAAACCTTTAGTGAAACGATCAGCAACGGGATTTTCGGTAGCAGCACAACCACATGGTTAGCCTCTGATCTTGATGAATGGGCAAACCAAGAACAAACACAGGCTGCCTCTTTTATTCATTGGCTAAGCCAGAAAACATGGAAAAATGCGGGCGAATCAACAATCACTGAACTCCCCGCTATTGATGACAGCGCCTTGCTAAATGTTTTATTGGCAGAACAACACCAGTTTACAAGCCAACCTGTTTGGAAAAACCAATGCCATGAACTTAGTTGGTTCACTCATCAGCAACACAATAAACAAAACCTCATAGCAAAGAGCAAAGCCTTAAAAGGCAACGGGATTTTTAGTAGAATGGTGGCACGACTGGTTGAAATTGCTAACTTAATAACAGTATTGGATGACTTTTTTATTCACCATGAAACCTTAACAGCGCCAAAAAGTAGCGCTAAAGGTTTAGCCTACAGCCATGCAGCTCGCGGACGATTGAGTCATTATATTAATGTTGAAAATAATACGGTCAAAAAACTACTGATACTTGCCCCGACTGAGTGGAACTTTCATCCGCAAGGCGTTACAAAAGACAGTCTTTGTAATCTTCAAGCAGATAATGAACGTGACTTACGCCAACAAGCAGAATTACTGATACATGCGATTGACCCTTGCGTTGGTTACACGTTAAATATGGTGATGAATTGAAAAACATAATTTGCCACACAACACTCAAAGTAAACATAGAAAAAACAGATAAATCTTTACCCTTCGTGTCCTTCGTGTCCTTCGTGGTAAAAAGAATGACGAGAAAAACCCATGCATGAAATGTCGCTCTGTGAAGGTGTATTGCAGATAATTGAAAGTGAAGCAAAGGTACAAAATTTCACTAAAGTAAAGCGTGTTATTTTAGAAGTTGGCGCACTCGCAGGCATTGAAATTCCTGCATTAGAGTTTTCTTTTGAAGTAGTTATGCGTGGTTCCATCGCCGAAGGTGCCGTGCTACAAATTAACGAAGTCGATGCACAAGCGTGGTGTATGCAGTGCGCCGAATCGGTTGTCATTAAAGAGCGCTACGATGCATGCCCAAAATGTGGCAGTTATCAATTGCAAGTTAATGGTGGCGATGAAATGAAAATTAAAGAATTAGAAGTAGATTAGTTAACTGAATAGCTCACCACGAAGAGCACGAAGGACACGAAGAAAAACAAAAAACTTGTTTACCCTTCGTGCTCTTCGTGTCCTTCGTGGTAAAAAACAAATATTAAAAGGATAAAACATTATGTGCACAGTATGCGGATGCGGAACAGACGAAGTAATGGTGGATGGTCATAGCCATTCTCACGAGCACGATCACACACATGAACACAC
>JALSJU010000014.1 GCA_026989145.1 Thiotrichaceae bacterium | reverse complement strand
CGTTAAGATAGGTCAATGCCTCAGTGCGCAGGTTGTCAAGTAACAGACGCGCAGCTACCATTGAGTAGTTTGGATGCTTCTCGATGTTAACGCGTGTCGCCATTACAAGTGCGGAACCGACATCGCTCTCTGCAATGCCATCAAACAAATTCCGCAACGCCTCTTTAACTACGGTGTCTTGGTCGACCCCGTCTAAGCCAGCAACCGCTTCAGCAATAATTTTGCGTAAGCGATTCTCGTCAAGAGGCTTGGTGTCCCCGTCCGATGTGGTGACGGTCAGCGCATCTTTTTTTGATGCTTTCTTTTTTGGCTTGGTTTGCTCTGCTTTTTCAGCGCGCAGATGGGCCCGTTCTTCGCGGTAGAGTACGTAAGCGCGAGCAACTTTACGTTCACCCGAACGCATTAGCGCAAGTTCTACCTGGTCTTGAATATCTTCGATATGGACGATGCCGCCATCTGGCATACGACGAAATAAATTACGACTGATTTGATCAGACATTTGCTTAACCGCATCATGAACACGTGATGATGCGGCAGCAACACCACCTTCCACGCCTAAAAATGCCTTGGTTAACGCAACTTCAATTTTAGTGTGATCAAAAGGAGTGACTTTGCCGTTACGGCGGATTACTTTGTAAATAGCATCTTCTTGCTGGCTAGTTTTAGCCATGGTTTCATCAATTTCACCGCTTACGCTGGTGTTCATTAAATCGGCTTCAACGTTATCATTGGCGTTTTTAATATTGTTGCTAGATGCTTGCATGTAATCCCCATAAAGTTAGTGTTCCAAGCAAGGTATGAACCTTAAAAAGAACAAATATAGCGCGCGTTTGGTGTGCTATTCAAATTGTGCGCATACTATAGAGTGTGGTTACCTGTTTGGTCAAGCACTACATGTTGTGCTTAAGTCGTTTTAAAGATGTATATACCCTGTGGATAAACTGGGTAAAAGTTGCTGCATCAAGCTATGACGCCTTGTGCTGAAATAAATGATATTCAAATAGAAAAACAGCAAATAATTAATTAATTTTGACCCCCTTAAAAAAGCGAAAAAAACGGCTAAAAACTATGAACTTTATTCCTCATGTTGCTACTATTATTCTTCACGCAGAGTTATACCCTTACTTAGCCCTCCTCTTCATCTATAAAACCTATGCCATACAAAATAACACTACAAGCTTCTGGTCATACCTTTGATGTAAATAAGGATGAATTTATCCTTGATGCCGCATTACGACAAGGCATTAACTTTCCTTACGGATGTCGCTCTGGCTCATGTGGCACCTGCTTGGGAAACTTGATTTCTGGCGAACTAGAATACCCCGAAGGCCTACCTATCACACTTATGGAACATGAACATCAGGCTGGCAAAGCCATTTTTTGCACATCTATTGCCAAATCCGACTTAGTGATCGATGTGAAGGAAATCACCAGTGTTGTTGATGCCGAGATTAAAATGTTGCCAGCCAGAGTTGCCTCATTGCAGAAACTATCCGATGATGTGATTGAAATGAAATTGGATTTACCTGCCAATGAGCAGCTCGCTTTTCGCGCAGGGCAATACATTGAATTTATTTTACGAGACAAAAGTCGCCGTGCGTTTTCTTTAGCCAATGCACCCTCGAATGATGAATTTTTAGAGCTGCATTTAAAACTTGTTACGGGCGGCAAGTTCACTGAGCATGTCTTTCATGAAATGAAAGAGAAGGCACTCGTGCGCATCGAAGGCCCGTTTGGAAGTTTTTCTATTAGAGAAACGGCTAATCTCCCGATACTGCTAATAGCTGGTGGCACAGGCTTTGCGCCGATTAAAGCTATGCTAGAACAACTTATTAAAGAGAATGACTCTCGTCCAGTCACACTTTATTGGGGCGCAAAAAACACCGAAGATCTGTATCACCATAAACTGGTATTGAGCTGGCTGAAGCAGCACCCGTCCCTGCGCTATACCCCTGTTTTATCAGGCACTGGCAACGACCCTAGCTGGCATGGTCGCAAAGGTTTTGTACATGATGCTGTGATTAGTGATATTAAAAACTTAGCAGATTTTGATGTTTATATGGCAGGGCCACCCGCCATGATCAACGCGACGAAAAAAGCACTGCTTGAGAAAGGCTTGCCGGAAGATCAACTTTTATTTGATTCATTTGAGTTTACATCCTTAAAAAGCTAAAAGACCCGACAACCGTAAAACCCAGACACAAAAAAGCCCCAGCCAAAGCTGAGGCTTTTAAACAAAAACCTTACTTACTTTCGTTAATCATCTTCTGAATAATTGGCGCGAAGATAATTTCCATTGCCATACTCATTTTACCGCCTGGAATTACAATTGTATTTCGGCGCGACATAAATGAATTTTTCAACATACTTTTTAAGTAAGGGAAATCAATATTCAATTTTTTCGGGTCATCAAAACGGATAATCACTAAACTTTCATCTGGCGTTGGAATATCACGTGCGATAAAAGGGTTTGACGTATCAACCGTAGGCACACGCTGGAAGTTAATATCGGTACGTGAGAACTGTGGCGTGATGTAATTCATGTAATCCGGCATACGACGCAAAATCGTATCAACGATAACATCTGGCGCATAACCACGCTCTTCATGGTCACGGTGAATCTTTTGAATCCACTCTAAATTTACACTCGGCACAACACCAATGCCTAAATCAACATATTTGGAAACATCAACACCCTGGTTATCGTCTGCCGCTAGGCCATGTAAACCTTCGTAAAAGAGCAGATCACTTCCGGCTTCGATATCTTCCCACGGCGTGAACTCACCTGATGTTTTATTACAGCCAAGTCGTTTATTTTGCTCCGCTGCTTCGTCATCATTGTGCAGGTAGTAACGCTTTTTACTAGCACCTTTTTCACCGTACTCCTTGAAGGTACGTTCAATTGCCGCAAAATCATTAGCTTCCGGACCAAAATGACTAAAATGGTTATTACCCACAGCTTCTGCTTCCTTAACCTTTTCACCAAACTCAACACGGCTTAAGCTGTGAAAGCTATCACCTTCGACTATGGCAGGGTTTACACCTTCGCGACGAAAGATATTTTCAAATGCTCGTTTTACAAATGTAGTACCAGCACCAGATGAACCAGTAACAGCGACAACAGGGTGTTTTTTTGACATGGGGAATCCTCTTAAATAGTATGGGTTGGCTTATTCTACCTGAACTAAAGATAAATCGTAACAGCATGTGATTGAGTTTCTGACTTTTTTGGAGAATACAGAAAGAAGGAATATTGAGTGGGATTAGAATCATCTATCAGAACTTATGGCGCAGAACTTCTAACAGCTTTATTTCAAATACAGCAAGTAAAATATTTATAAATTTTCAGATTAAAAATCTTGACTTATTTCCACTCAATACTTGTCCACAATTTCTGTGGATAAGTCTGTGAATAAGCTTGTGATTACAACTCTGAATCCGCATTGCAGAAGGTTCCACTAAAAATTGCTTAATTTTTAGCCATAATATAATTGGTATACTTATCAAAGACTTACATTAATTGATTAATGGATTATTAGCGAATAAGGGCGTAATGCCTGTTTTTTGACCACTTAAAGACAGCTTTTTTTATATTGTGTATAAAGTGTCAAAAAATATTTTTGTATCCTTAGCCTATAAGCTACTGTTAAGCTTAGGTTCAGCGTATTTTTACACCCGATAAACAATATTTTTTATACCTGCATCACACCCATATCGAGAACTTGGAAGATCCTATGAATAACCCAAAAGTCGGCTTTGTTAGTCTTGGCTGCCCTAAAGCACTCGTTGACTCTGAACGAATTTTAACCCAACTAAAAACCGAAGGGTATGAGATTGCGCCGGATTATGATGGTGCCGATGTTGTTGTTATTAATACCTGTGGCTTTATTGATTCAGCGGTTGAAGAATCCCTAGATGCTATCGGCGAAGCGTTGCAAGAAAACGGCAAGGTGATTGTCACGGGTTGCTTAGGCGCAGAATCTGATAAGGTGCTAGCTGCTCACCCTGAGGTACTCGCCGTGACAGGCCCACATGCCTACGAAGAGGTAATGAATGCGGTGCATGCGCAAGTTAAAGCGCCACACGACCCCTATTTAGATTTAGTCCCGCCACAAGGAGTAAAGTTAACACCAAAACATTATGCGTATTTAAAAATATCAGAAGGCTGTAATCATCGTTGCTCGTTTTGTATTATTCCCGCTTTGCGTGGTGACTTGGTCAGTCGTCCGATTGGCGAGGTGATGCAAGAGGCAGAAAATCTGGTTAACTCGGGCGTAAAAGAATTATTAGTTGTTTCACAAGATACCAGCGCCTACGGCATTGACACCAAATATCGCACCGGATTTTGGAATGGCAAACCAGTAAAATCACACATCCAGCAATTATCCGAAGAGTTATCTCAGCTTGATGCTTGGGTAAGGCTTCATTACGTTTATCCCTACCCACATGTTGATAAGCTGATTCCACTGATGTCAGAAAATATTGATAACGGTATTTTGCCTTATTTAGACATCCCCTTTCAGCACGCCAGCCATCGTATTTTAAAAGATATGCGCCGCCCTGCACATGCTGAGAAAGTATTAGAACGCATTCAAAATTGGCGAGCAAACTGCCCCGACATTACCATAAGAAGTACTTTTATTACCGGTTTCCCAGGGGAAACTGAGCAAGATTTTGAACTACTATTAGACTTTTTACGTGAAGCCCAACTCAATCGCGTCGGCTGTTTTGCCTATTCAGAAGTGGATGGAGCAGAGTCAAATAAACTGCCTAACCATGTACCAGAAGATGAAAAACAATACCGCCTCGAACGATTTATGGAAGTACAAGCCGAAATCAGTGCCACCAAGTTATCCGCTAAAATTGGTCAAACGATCACCGTGTTAACCGATGATACACAACAAGGCGAAACCGAAAAAGACGACATTACCATTGCCAGAAGCAGCAGCGATGCGCCAGAAATTGATGGCGTAGTTTATATAGAAGGCGAGTTATTAGAATCAGGTCAATTTGCCCAAGTAGAAATTACCCATGCGGATGAACATGATTTGTGGGGCAAACTTGTATAGAAATAAAGCTATGTGTAATCGAGCAAGTCTCACCCCTTTGATCTATGCAGAATCCATAAAATACAAGAATTAAGCGACTATTACCTATTATTCTCTTGTAAATGTTGGCGACTAACACTTAAGTCTGGACGAATTGAGCTAATTGCTTTTAATGCTTTTCCAGCATTGACATAATTACCCGACACCTTATATATATTACCATTCTTAGTCTTAATTCTATAAACACCGTAGCTTGGTGAGCTTGATGCATAAGAACTAAGCACCGCAATATCAGAGATATTTATTTCATAAGAAAGGCAATGTTTAGAGCCTAAAGGATGTTTACTAACAACCTTTGTATCAGTGATATAAAAATGATAAATATCCTTCGCCTTTATCTCTTTATGAACTGTACCCCATCCTTAGGACAGTTTTAGCCTCAACTTAAGAACTATTTTCTGTTTATAATTGTTACATGAGGAAACAGAAAATGAGTAAAAAACGAAGAAACCATTCACCAGAATTTAAAGC
>JALSJU010000013.1 GCA_026989145.1 Thiotrichaceae bacterium | reverse complement strand
TAGGCTTAAAAATGTAAGTATTAAGGTAAAAATAGAGAAGAACTAGCGATTGATTTGATGTTTTTTTAACATCCAACTCAATTATCAGAATAAATTGGAAAATGAGATCTCATGCAAAGGTCTCAAATAATAAATTAGTCTACTATGAATCCAATAAAACCATTTATATCTGTTTTAAATACACTCCACGTTGAATCTAAAGATGGGGGCGGTAATGAAAAAAATCAATGGGATTCTCGACCAGCTATTGTATTGATGGTGGCAGCGTTGTGTTTATTGCTGCTTAATTATTTAAAATACAATACGGTGTTTAATATCACGCTAGAGAAAGGCTTTGAGTTATTTTCTGATAACCCTGTTGATGCTTTGTATGCACTTAAAATTCAGACCTTTTTTCCATTGCTTTCTCAAGCATGGTGGAGTTTTTTGCATGTAATTACTTTTGTTTTAATCCCATTGTTTGTCATCAAAAAAGTGCTTAAAGAACCATTAAGTCATTATGGTTTAGGTGTGGGTGACTTAAAGCGGGATTATAAATGGTATCTATTATTGGTTTCACCAATTTTATTTTTTGTGTTTTTAGTCAGCTTTAGAGAGGATTTTACCAGTCACTACCCTTTTTATAATTTGGCATATCGAAGCTGGGCTGATTTAATCGCTTGGGAAGTATTGTATTTACTACAGTTCTTCTGTGTAGAGTTCTTTTTTAGAGGCTTTATCATTCAAGCGTGCCGGCCCACTTTTGGTGTGAATGCGATATTTGTCATGATTGTACCGTATTTAATGTTGCACTTTGGTAAGCCGTGGTTAGAAGCAACGGGGGCGATTTTGTTTGGGCTTTTTCTTGGTGTGTTAGCGTTTCGTAGTCGCAGTATCTGGGGTGGAGTGATGGTACATATCTCAATTGCTTTAAGCATGGATATTGCTTCGTTGTTACAAACTAAGGGCTTGCCGCAACAGTGGTTGCCGTAATCGGCTTAGCCTGATTTTAATCAAGTTGCCCATTCTTTGCTCATGTACTATGAGGGTATGAAAGATCAGGATGTTCGGCGGTTAATGTTTCTAATTATTGTTGTAGGGCTAAGTCTAGTGCTTTACGGCGTGTACTTGATTGCTTTTACTGATACGACAACGGCAAAAGGTAGCCGTGGGATATTAACGATTGCAGGTCTCATTGCTGGTGGTTTATTTATGTCCCTGCCTGCTAAAATCTACCTTACCTTACAGTTAATGAAAGCCAATGATGAAGCAGTAAAAACGAGGAATACGCAATCAAATGATAATTGAATTTCATGCTGACTTAATTAAGCGTTACGATAAATCAGGTCCTCGTTATACTTCTTACCCTACGGCAGTATCATTTACACCTGAGTTTACGCAAGTTGATTACCAGCGGCATGTCACGAAGAGTAATAAACTTGCAGGGCCGTTATCACTTTACTATCACATCCCTTTTTGTGACACAGTTTGCTTTTACTGCGCATGTAATAAAATAGCCACTAAAGATTATTCTAAAACACCAACCTACCTTGAGCATCTCTATAAAGAGATGGATATGCAGGCGGCATTGATAGATACATCACGTCAGGTTGAACAGCTTCATTGGGGTGGTGGTACCCCCACTTTTTTAAAGCGTCATGAAATAGAAGCGTTGATGGCTTATACGCGCAAAACCTTTAATTTACTTGACGATGATTCTGGCGACTATTCGATTGAGATTGACCCACGTAGTGTTAGTAAAGATACAATCAAGTTATTAAGAGAGGTTGGCTTTAATCGCTTTAGTTTAGGTGTGCAAGATGTGGATGAGAAGGTGCAAAAAGCGGTTAACAGAATTCAGCCTATTAAGGAAACTCAAGCAATAATAGATGCCTGTCGTGAGAATAATGCGCATTCAGTGAGTATAGATTTAATCTACGGCCTGCCATTGCAAACGGTTAAAGGCTTTGCGAAAACCTTACAAGCGGCGATTCAAATGAACCCTGATCGGTTGTCTGTTTTTAACTATGCGCATTTACCACATATTTTTAAACCACAACGCCGTATCAATGAGGATGAACTACCCAATGCTGATGCTCAATTAGACATATTACAGCAAACAATTGAGACATTGACGCAAGCGGGTTATGAGTATATTGGCATGGATCATTTTGCTAAACCTGAAGATGAGTTAGCAATCGCACAAGCAGAGAGTAGCTTACATCGTAATTTTCAAGGCTATACTACCCATGCAGAATGTGATTTGGTGGCGATGGGGGTAAGCTCTATTAGTAGTGTGCATAATAGCTATAGTCAGAATGAAAAAAATATTGATGATTACTATGCAGCCATTCAAGCAGGTCGTTTGCCAGTTGTTAGAGGCTTATCATTAACGCAAGATGATATCTTGAGAAAGGCTATTATTCAGCAGCTGAGCTGTCATTTTCAATTAGACTTTGAGCAAATTGAAAAACTGTTTGGGGTAGTTTTCATGGACTATTTCGCTGATGAGATTGAAGCACTTAAGCCATTGCAAGACGATGGATTACTCAACTTACAAAAATACAGTATCACGGTTACGCCACGCGGGCGTTTGTTGATTCGCAATGTTTGTATGCTGTTTGATGTGCACTTACGCCAACAAACAGGACAACAAAGTTTTTCAAAAGTTATTTAGTCGAGACCTTTGCATGAGTCGGCTGTAAAAGGAGAGTCGAGTGAAACTTCACTGGTAGAGGCGGGAAATGAATCTAATAGCGGGTTATTAGCAAGTTTTCCAACGAAAATCAGTGGATTTCAGCTATTTTTACTCGTCATCCGAGTCGTGCAATGGTCTCCATCAGTATTTAACATAAGAGTAACCCTTTTCTTGTAGCTCAATAATTCTGGCCACACCTGCTTTGGTCGTGGTTACCCCTTCAATAAGTTTTGGCATAAAACCTGTTTTTTCTTTTACTGAAATCATCGTATTTAAACATGCTGTAAAGGTAACTTCTTGCATGGATAAACTTGCTACCCTTGATGCTAGTGGGCTTTGAGGGGTTAACATTCTATAACCAGGGCCAAATGCAATCAGCTCTATTTCAATATTGTCCATACCGTAATGTTTTTGGATATTGACTATGTTTCCCAGTGCGGTTTCTTGCGCACGAATATCATCGCTGCTGATTTGGATGACGAGTTTGTGTAGGCCATTATGGTTATCAGCATAAAGATTAATGTTTTGTAAAAAACTTAAGATAATAAATGCATAAATTATAGAAGTCTTAAAAGTTCGCATGGGATTCTCCTGTATTTAACAGGTATATCTTAGCGTATATAAGCAATTAAGCATTTGATGAAAGTTAAAGTTTAGCTACTTTCAGGGAGTTGTGTGCGACTCGAATGACGAGTGAAATGGTTGACGTGCTTTTGATATGATTCCTGCAAAGCTCTCAATTTCAAAGGTTGAGAGTTTGGCTAAGCCCGTAGCAGGGTAAGCCTTCAGGGCATTCTCTGCTAAGTGCGCCTAGCATAAATGCCTGAATACTTACAGAATTTTATGGACTTAATCTGAGCTTCCTTAAGGCCGAATGTACGAATAACCTTCTTCCTGTAATTCAATAATTCTTGCAACACCTGCTTGAACCGTTCCAACTCCTTCACTGAGTTTGGGTAAATGCCCCATTTTCTTTTTCATCTTATTCATCGTATTCATACAAGCACTGAACTTTATATCTTGTACGGATAAACTCTTTACTCGCTGTGTAAAAATACTATCTGCAGTAAGCATTTTTAAGCCAGGGCCATAAGCGACAATTTCTATATCAACATTATCAGGGCATATAATTTTTGTAGGTTAACCGCATTATTCATGGCAATCTTTTGGGTGCGAGCATCATCGGTACTCACTTGAATGACTAGCTTATGTTTAGCACCGTCGGCAAAAGCTGTGTTACTCAATAAGCTGATGCTTAGGATCAGTAGCGCAAATAATTTTGTTAGTGGATTTGTTAAAAGGGGTGATTTCATGGTTTCTCCTAGTTATTAAATTTGTGATATATCAAATAAACACATCTAAGAGTGTAGAACAAAAATACTAAAGTGTTAGAAAACGTTGCCAAGCTTCCTCAGGTTGCCAATTTTCTAGCATTGGTATGCAGTCGTTGGGTGTGCGGTTTAAAACCTGCTGTTGATAATGTTGCATAAAGGCTGAAACGCGCATATTTAACGCGCAATGTACCCAAATCTTGTCATTTTCTACTGCCCTCATTACTTTAAGAAATAGCATTAAATGCTGATGCGTAGGCGCTTCAAACGGTACTGGAATATGAAAATAATTCATTCCAGCCTCTGTGACTAAACCACCCTCGTCAGGGAGAGCGTTGGTTGAATCAGGCATGGCAAGGTTTATTACTGCGCTAAAACCGGCATTTGCGATGAGATTAAATTGATCAGGTGAGGGCTGCCCAGAGGTGCTAACCTTGTCAGAGATTTTGATGTAGTTGAGGATATTTGTAACTACCATAGCTTATTATTTTGAGACCTTTGCAATTATATTTTTCTTTGAGTTGTCTGAAAAAATTAGTTGAATACTAATGTTATCGCCTATTTTGGGTCGTACGGTGATGTTGTTAATTCGGGCAAAATTATTTTTAGGGGCAAGCTTTACAATATTGAAACCTTCAATAGGAATGCCGAACACCTTAATTATTTTTCGTTTACCGTCTTTGTGAAAGGGCTCAAAAAAACTCACATCGTTACTAATTTCTGTTTCTATTCGAACCAGCTCGTGTGTTTTGTTGGTGCTGTTTTTTAAGGTAAAGGTTAATACCGTATTTTCACTATCATCTGATGCAGTTTGAATAATTGCGTCATGGACAGTGATAGCAGCGTTTGCAGGCGTTGTACTGATTGTGCTTTTAGATAGTTTTTCTTTCAAAATATAACGCTTAATCGGCTTATCAAGATAACCTAACTTATAACTAATCCCCAAAGCAGTGAGAGCTAGAAGGAGGATAATAAAAAATTTACGCATATTGTGGCTATTAAGAACTAAGTTGCTTGAACAGAATTTTGGAATTTCGCTGAAAATTATACAGTGCTTTCTTTTGTGAAGGTAGATCATTCACATCGCCACTATTAAAACCACGTTCCTTAAACCAATCAATCGACTGAGTGCTTAGCACTAAAAGCTGCTGTAAGTTGTGATTCAGAGCTTGTTGGCTAATGCTTTTTAAAAGCCTATCACCCCGAGCGCCACCTTTATAGTCAGGGTGTACTGCCAAGCAGGCAAGCTCACCTGTTTGAGTCTCGGGGATTAAATACAACGCGCCACAGCCAATGATTTTTCCATCACGCTCAATCAGGCTAAAGTTATCAATTTCTAATTCAAGCTGCTCACGCGAACGCTTAATTAATGCACCTTTTTCTTCCAAAGGTTCAATCAATTCAATAATGCCACTAACATCATCAATGCTGGCTGGGCGGATAGTTTCATACAAGCTGGCGCTAAATAAAGTACCGATGCCATCGCGCGTATACAGCTCTAATAATAAGCCATCCTGAGTCTCCGCACTGATTAAGTGAACGCGCTGAACGCCGTTTTTTAAGGCTGTTTTAATATGATTCAGCAA
>JALSJU010000012.1 GCA_026989145.1 Thiotrichaceae bacterium | reverse complement strand
CGAACATTTTGAAAAAGATAAACGCCAAAATAAATTACTCCCTGAGCATATCGAAAAAATTGTCGATACCTACCAACACCGTAAAGAAGAAAAGCGCTATTCTCGCCGTGTGAGCATGGAAGAGATCAAGAAGAATGATTTTAATCTCAATATCTCGCGCTATGTGAGTACGGCATTGCCAGAAGTACAGATTGATTTAAAAGAAACACATGAAAAGCTAGTTGAGCTAGAAGAATCCATCAATAAATCAACTGCTAAGCATAATGAATTTTTAAAGGAATTGGGATTGCCTACTTTGCCAATTGGGGATGAATGATAAACTAAAGCAAACCTAAGCGGGAAAACACATGTTTTTTTACACGCGCACTCACATTTGTTTAATTTTAACCAGCTGCTGTTCTAGTTGCACTAAAGCCGCTTTTTGTTCTTCGGCTTGTTTTTTTACTTGCTCAACCACGTTTGCTGGTGCTTTATCGGTGAAGCTTGGGTTGTTTAAACGGCCTTCTAAACCACCAAGGCCTTTTTGGATTTTTTCAATTTCTTTATTGAGTCGTGCGGTTTCAGCATCTTTATCAATTAAGCCGGCGAGCGGGATAAGGATTTGCATCTCCTCACACAGTGCTGTGGCGCAGTCTGGCGCATCGTCGCCATCTTTTAACCATTGTGCGCTTTCGATCTTAGCCAATGAGTTTATAAAAATCGCATTTTCTTCAAAACGTGATTTGTCGGTGTCTGTCCAGTTTTGTAATAGAATAGGCAGGGGTTTACTCGGTGGAATATCCATTTCAGAACGGATTTTGCGAATCCCAACGATAAAGTTTTTCACCCAGTCTAAATCTTGCTGCACCTTTTGATCAATCAAATTTTCATTCGCATCAGGGTAAGCTTGTAGCATGATGGTGTCGCCCGTTTGACTCGTGAGTGGTTTTAGGGTTTGCCAAATTTCTTCGGTGATGTAGGGCATGATGGGGTGTAGCAAGCGCAATAGGCTTTCTAAAGTTCGTACTAGGGTTCTGCGAGTACCGCGTTTTTCGGCATCTCTGGCATCGTCTGAAAATAATACTGGTTTTGAAAGCTCTAAATACCAATCACAGTATTCACCCCATGCAAATTCATACAAAGTTTTTGCGGCGAGATCAAAACGGTATTTTTCAAAGTGTTGTTTTACTTCAGTGGTAACGGATTGTAACTCTGATTCTATCCAACGGTCTGCGAGTGATAATTCAACATTGGCAGATTCATCTAAGCCGACGTCTTTATCTTCGGTTTGCATCAATACATAACGTGTGGCATTCCAGATTTTGTTGCAAAAATTTCTGTTGCCTTCAATACGTTGTAAGTCAAAACGAATATCGCGTCCGTTAGAGGCTTGTGAAGCAAAAGTGAAGCGTAAAGCATCGGTGCCATAAGCGGGAATTCCCTCAGGGAATTGTTTTTTGGTGGATTTGCGAATCTTCTCGGCGAGATGCGGTTGCATCATATTTGCGCTACGTTTTTCTAATAAATCATCCAGCGATATACCGTCAATCACATCCAACGGATCAATCACGTTACCCTTGGATTTAGACATCTTTTGTCCATCAGCATCACGCACTAAGCCATGCATATAAACTTCTTTAAAGGGGACTTCGCCATCCATAAACTTCATGCCGAACATAATCATGCGAGCAACCCAGAAGAAGATAATGTCAAACCCAGTGACTAAGACATTGGTGGGGTACCATGTTTTAAGTGCATCGGTCTGCTCTGGCCAGCCGAGGGTAGAGAATGGCCAAAGTGCCGATGAGAACCAGGTGTCGAGGACATCTTCATCTTGTCTTAAGACAATGCTGTCAGCGAGATTATATTTTTCACGCACATGGGCTTCTGATTTACCCACATAAATCTCACCCGAGGCATCATCATACCAAGCGGGAATACGGTGCCCCCACCATAGCTGACGGGAAATGCACCAATCTTGAATATCATTCATCCAGCTAAAGTACATATTTTTGTAATTGTCTGGTACGAATTTGATACGCCCATCTTTGACGGCTTCAATGGCAGGTTCTGCTAAAGGGGCAACTTTTACATACCATTGTTCAGTAAGGTAAGGCTCCACAATTGCACCAGAGCGTTCACTTCTAGGTGGCTTCATTTTGTGTGGCTCAATCTTCACCAACAAGCCTTCAGCATCTAAATCTTTTAAGATTTGTTTACGCGCTTCAAAGCGATCCATGCCTTGATACGCTTTTGGTGCGTTTTCATTCATCACGGCGGAGGTGGTAAATAGGTTGATCACTTCCATGTCATGACGCTGGCCCACTTCCCAATCGTTAAAGTCATGCGCTGGGGTTATTTTTACACAACCGGTGCCAAATTCAGGGTCAACGTATTCATCTTCTAACACCGGGATTTTACGATCCGTCATCGGCACCCAAACTTCTTTACCAATAAATTGACTAAAGCGTTCATCGCCTGGGCTAACGCACAATGCGCCATCTGCTAAGATCGTTTCTGGTCGAGTCGTTGCGATTTCCATATACGCTTGGCCATTTATAGGGCCATCAACAAACGGATACTTTACGTGATGTATAAAGCCATCTTCTTCTTTATCGTTAAGCACTTCGATATCAGATAAGGCGGTGTGTAGTACGGGATCCCAGTTTACGAGGCGGTTGCCACGATAAATAAGTCCTTCATCATAGAGTTGCACAAACACATCTTTAACAGAGTCGGATAAGCCTTCATCCATAGTAAAGCGTTCACGAGACCAGTCAGGTGATGCGCCAAGTCTGCGTAACTGCTGGGTGATTTTCCCTCCGGATTCTTCTTTCCAGTCCCAAACACGTTCAATAAATTTTTCACGGCCTAGATCATGACGGCTTAAACCTTCGGCATCTAATTGTCGTTCTACCACCATTTGGGTGGCGATACCGGCATGGTCAGTACCTGGTTGCCATAAAGTATTATTACCTTGCATGCGATGATAGCGAATCAACGCATCCATAATGGTATCTTGAAAGGCGTGCCCCATGTGTAGTGTGCCGGTTACATTAGGTGGTGGAATCATGATGCAATATGGGTCGGCTTGCTCATCACCAGAAGGGCTGAAATAGCCTTGCTCTTCCCATGTTTGGTACCAGCGTTGTTCGATGTCTTTAGGGGTGTAAGTTTTGTTCATGGAGAGAATCTGTAAAATTATTTAATGAGCGCGAGAGTATAACTTGAAGTCATAAAGCAGGAAACAATTAGTGTTCCCAAGTTTAGAAAGTATGCTAGGTTGTTTAAGATTTGTTTTTTAAGGAAGCCCTATTGTATCTGATTAAGCTCAAGCGGAGTTAGGTTCATTTTATTTTAATTTTTTTTAAAATATTTTATTATCTATTAAATCTATAAATAACAATTGTTTATATTATATTGCTGATGTTTATCTTTAAACTATAATCAATTTTTATGTCATTTGGTTTTGAACTTATACAAAGAGTTGCATCTAATCCCACCAGTAATACATGATTACCCATTGTGAGAACTTTGGTCATCATTATTGCTTTTACTTTTAACTATAATTAGATATTTATATCAAAGGAATGAAAAATGAAAATCAATAAACTAGCAATGACTACATCACTTCTATTAGCAATGGGCGTTTCAGCTCCATCATTTGCAGAAAGCGTTGCAACTACAGCAGTTGACGCGGTAACAGAAGTTACTACAGATGTAATGGAGAAGGCAGCCGATGCAACAAATGCTGCGGTTGAAGCAGCTGTTGAGACTGCTGATGTTGCAACAACTGAAGTAACTGAAGCTGCTGCTGACTGTGCAACTCAAGCTGATTTTGATGCAATGAGTGATGCGGATAAAGCTGCACTAAATAAGCCTATTTGTGAGACAGGCGCTGATGCTGCTCCTGCTGACGCAGAAGCTCCAGTTGCAAAGTAATATTTACTTAGCAATCTAAAAAACGTCCGCGTAATGCGGGCGTTTTTTTTGGTCTGAAAAATCTGTTTAGCTTTACTCCGCTTATCTGAGGAATAGTACACATCACTCAAAGTTCTTTATAATTGTGAAGGGGCTTTGCTAACTCGCTGTTAGTTCTTGATTATAATTGGCGAGCTTTGATCAAAAAATAATAAAAACAATAATGATTTGGGTGCTATGAAACGTTCTCATTTGTATTTATCGCTTTGTGTCGCGATAGCTGCAAACTTTACGACAGGCTTTAAAACATCATCAGATTTTGGTGAAACGTTAATGCGTGCCCATCAGATTGATTTGCCGGCGAAGCAAGCTTTTAAAAACATATTGATATTGAAAAGAAGTAATCAGACGCAGACGGCCAACTCAAATAATGCATCTAATGTACAAGTGAAGCTTACAATTACAGGTACGCCTAAATCTGCGGGGCACGTCTATAATCACTATCAGTTTAGTCCTGATGTACCTAATATTTTTCTTAAATCTGTACATTACACAATTAAAAATAAACCCAGGTGGTTAAGTTTTGATGCTGCAACAGGCTTGCTGCAGGGACAGCCGCTTGCTAAGCATATTGGTGTTTATCAGAATATTACCATTAGCGTTTTAGATACAAACCAGACGGCTACTTTGCCAGCGTTTAGTATTACAGTGAGACCTGCAATAGATATAGCGTTTAAATACGGGAAAGCGAAGCAAGGTACGAATACCGATTACCCTTTTTATTCATCGGCGAAGAATATACTTGATAGAAATAGTAAAACGTATAACCGTACTAGAGGCGGTGCAAATGCTGAAAACTGGGTACAGGTGGAACTACCTCATTTCTCTCGGATTTATAAAGTAGTCATAAAAGCAAACAATGAGTTTTCTCGTGAGCTAAGAAATGCCGATGTGTATTTAAGTACTAAACCATATTTAGGGCGATTAGCTAAAGCTGACCGAATTGCGTCATTGAAAGGTGTGGCAGAAGAGCAAACGATTACGCTAAAAAAAGGTAAGCAAGCATCGTATCTAATTATAAAAGGTAAGAATGATAGCGGTAATAGGAAACAATTATCATTAGCTGAAGTGAGGGCTTTTGGGGAAACGCCTAAATCACCTGTTTTTAAAACTCATAACAAACACTTTTTACTCGATAAGTCCGCAAAGATAGGCTATCAAGTTGTTAAGCTAGAAGCCAAGGATTATCAAGATGATACCCTGTACTATCATATTAAAGGAAAGGTTCCATTTATTATTAATACCGATGGAAGCATAAAAGTTAATGGTGCTTTAATAAAACATGCATATCGTTTTAAAGTCGTGGTAAGTGATGGTGTAAATGAAACTTCAACAAACATCAGTGTAAAAATATCGACACAGCAGAACCTCCAGCGGGCCTTGAAGCAAGGTGATGAAACATTAGTTACGGTGGAGCAACTTTATCAAGAAATTAATAAAACCTACAAAGCTTCACTAAAACAATGTATTGAGCGATCCGGTTCAGATGCTGCTTTAAGTGATTGTCAGTTGAATAACCCCTATACCGCAATCGTGCGCACGGTGAATCATTTAGAGAATGAGCAATTACAATTTGACTATCAAGCGGATGATGCCTGTAGTGCAACTTTAGGTAAAATCATATGCGATGATAAGTTGTTAATTAATAGTGTTGGCGAGAATCTTGGTTTTGCCTTTATGCAGGGAGCAAAGGAACTAAAAAAGCAATTAACCGCGTTGGATGAAAAGGGTCATTCAGTTTTTAAGCAGCCAAATACCGATAAGTTAATAAAATTGTTTGTGTTATTGGGTGATAAATACCGACAAGCCATTCATTATCCGATGGATAAAATTACGACGAAGAGCTTAACTTTTTATCAGGCATTGTTTGCAGATTATGCGGTACATTATGCAAGGTCAGGAAATAACTACCAGCCTGATTTAGGGGATTACACCAGCAATCCAGAACGATTAAATCACAAACGAGTAATAAGTAAAACGATTACACTTAAACCCTCTAAATATGATGAGTGGAGTAGTGCTTTATTGTACGCAGCCCCGGGAAAGCCACTTAAAATTAAAAGAACCGATAAGTCTGATAATGAAGTTTGGATGCGTGTAAGTATGTTAAGGCAGGGAAGTTCCCGTATTTGGAACCCGCTGCAATACACCCGACCGCAGTTTATTCGTAGCCATGTAGTAAAACTAGAACAAGGGAGAAGTTATAATTTCTCGACACCTTATGGTGGACCCATAATGATTTGGAGCAAAGGTGTCGATAAGAATCCAAAAAGTTTTAGTGTTACGTTTAAAGGGGTGGTTCAAAACCCAGTGTTAAGCGTGTTTGATCAACAGCATATTAGTGATTTTGTGGATACATTGGATCACACGGATTTTAACTGGGTTGATATTAAAACCCCTTTTCTAGAATTGCATAGCCTTACCAGTAAAATCAAAGAAGCATTTAATCACGCGGGTAGTTTTCCGTATAACGGTAACGCAAGTAAATATTTAGAAGAGTTAAAACGCTATTTAATAATCAATAATTTAAACTTAGCTGGCTTTTCAGGTGAGGGCTTGAAGTTAAATGAGCGCGTTAAAGCATGGTGTGAGAGCCAGACTTTTGACTGTGAGAGTAATTTGCACAGTAAGCCATCATTGCAACATATAAACTCAGATGTGCGGGCGCATTGTGGTAGCGGTTGTTCGGGTAATCCTTACGATGCAACTTGGCCAATATTACCGGTTGCTTGGGGGGATAATCATGAGTTTGGGCATAATTTACAAACCCATCGCTTGAAAATATATGGCAATAAAAGTTTGGAAGTGTCGAATAATATTTTCCCCTTGTTTAGTAATTGGCAGTACCTTAATGATAAAGGACTGGCAGTCCACCCGAATTTATCAAGGCCAAGTACCCGACATGCCTTTGAAATGATCTACGATGGATTTAAACAAGGAGTGAAACCAAGTAGCAAACATTCGCTATGGAAAAATGAGGGAATTTATGCTGAGGCAGCAGAGCGTTTGGTTTTTTATCAGCAACTGGTATTTGTGCATCAAAGTTGGGATATTTATACCAAGCTGTATCTGATTGATAGACTGCTAACGGGTGCTTTAACCTCGGATGGGAAATGGCAAACTAATAAGCAAAGATTAGGTTTCTCAAATTATACAAAAGCCGAGGCTCAGGCACTTAATGGTAATGACTTTATGGCTATTGTTTTATCCAATATAAGTCAGCAAGATCACCGCAATTATTTTGCTATGTGGGGTATAAAAGTCAATCAGAAAGCGCAACAACAAATTATAAGTAATGGTTATACAAGCGTTATTCCACGAGTTTTTTATCCTGTTATTCATGATAGTTTGACTGCTGCTTTACCCCGTAAAAATGTGGATCTTGATGGGCCTGAGATTTATCACTTAATGCTTAATAATAACTGCTCACACTCACAGGGTTGTGCTGATGAGGTAGAGGCAAAAGTTACAGTAGATAATCAAGAAAATGACACAATTTACTTTGTGTCAAAATATGCAGATAACGGTGTAACACAAGCCACAAATAGCATCGCTAAAGCGTATAGCATGATAAAAGTAAAAGCCGTAAATGCTGCCGGAAAACACACGATTATTAATTTTAGGGCGGCAAAATCCTTTCTAAATAAAGCTGAAGACGCTGTAAGTAATGATGGTGTGAGCAATAAAATACCAATGAATAACAATAGCGCTCGAAACAACGCTGAAAAAGTAGCATTCGTTATCTGGCGAAGCCCTGAAGATAATAAACATTTAGTCGCGGGCGAGACCTATACAATAATAGAAACACCCGTCATAAAAATCATGAAAGGCTCGGCACCTGTAGGACAGATAATGGTTTCAATCAATGATTTTAATATAATGCATTAATCACTACTCATCTGAAGAGAAAAAGCCTCATAGTAGGGATGGATCAATCAATGGATGCGCCTAGCTTGCGTGCCCAGTTTTCATCATTACCTGACTTACAAACACTGCTTGAAAAACTAAAATGGAATAATGGAGAGGAACAAGATGTGGCACGTTTCTTGTCTGTAATCACTGCATTAGAAAATGGCCGGATGAATGAGCCTGGTATGCCATCGACGGCATCCAGTACGCTTGATGCTGTGTGGAATAAATACCCCGACCTAGTAGCGACCTCTCATTGTTTAAATTGCAGTCGTTTTTATCAACATATTTTAGGTCCTTTTTTCAAAGCAGGTTCTAAGAATAAAGTACGACTTAAGCAAATTGAATTAGGTCACCCACGGTTCTTGCAAGCAAATTACCAATCAGGTCAGCTAGGGTTGACGACTTAACTAAAATAGCACGTTTGCAAGCAGAACTGTTAACTAGCGAAGATGCGGATACTGCCAGATTTATTGGTGATATATTATTGAAAAATGCCAGCAACGGAGGCAAAAAAGATTTATCGCTATTGCATCACTGGTCCTCAAAAGGTTGGAACGGTAGTTATGCCGTGAGTGATTATCATAAAATGTTACAACTGCCGCAAAAGTTACTTGCAGATGCTTCGCAACGTGGGGTGTTAGCGGGTGCGGATAATGCTGAGTTGACACGCTATCTGGTTTCGACGGGTTATCGTCCTGCACTACGTGGGTTATTATGGTCGCATGCGAGTGATTTGAGCTATTTTAAAAACCGTAGCTATCAAGATCAAATAGATCGTTATAACGACTTGATATTAAATTTATACATTGATTTTCCAATTGAAAGTAAAGATGATTTAACGGGCTTTTACAGTAAGAATTGGAAAAATATTAACTGGGATGCGAGTAGTAAGAAATGGGTATTAAAGAAAAAGGCTTTGTAGAACTTTTTTAGCTTCTTAAAGCAGACTCATTAAGAACTCCCTATCTTATTGATTTTAATTATCTAAGTTTTATGCTAGAGTGTTTTTGTAATCATTAATGTAAAGGGGATACATGATGAAGCTTAATAAAAAAACCACACTAATTTCATCCATTATACTTTCACTCAGTTGCGCTAATGTCAGTGCGCTTGAGCCTAAAAATGAGCGGCTAGTCAAAAAAGTCTTACAAGCATTTAAAGGCAAAAATATAAACGCTATTGCAGCACTAGTTGCTTACCCTTTAGAGCGTGAAGCACCGCTTCCAGCAATTAAAAATCAAAAAGAATTTATTCAGCGCTTTAATGATGTGTTTGATCAACATTTACTAGGCTCTATTGTTCGCTCAAATATCCAAAAAGACTGGGATGAAGTTGGTTGGCGTGGAATTATGCTCGGTGATGGGGATGTGTGGATTAATTATGATGGTCAAATTAGCGCTATAAATTATCAATCACCCACAGAGTTAATGGTGAGTAATCGCCTTCGCGCTAAAGGTCGTCGTGCACTTCATCGCAGTGTTTCTCAATATGCTAAATCTGTACTCGATTGGCAGACTAAACGTTTTCATATTCGTGTTGATGAACTTAAAAATGGGCAATTACGTTATACATCTTGGTCAAAAAACAAGCGGGTTTCTGAACAACCTGACTTGGTTTTACACAACGGTGAACTAAAGGTGGATGGCAGTGGTAGAAATCAAAGTTATGTGTTTTATAATAAAAATTATAAATATCAGCTGAAGGTTAATACTATTGGCTCAAGTTCAGCGACTTATGGCATGCTAAAAGTGTTTAAAAATGGGCAAGAGGTAAGTTCTGAAGCGGTTATTTCTGTGGGGAGAAATCAGTAAAATATGTAGTGGGTTTAATTGTAATACTTTGACCTTATTAAGACATAGGTGAACATATTTCTATCAGCGTTCCTTCAATCGCGCGTACATAACTTACAGTTTGTCCCCAAGGTTTTTCAGTTGCGGGGGCTATTAATTTGGCACCATTTTTTACAGCATGGGCTGTAGCTTGTTCCACGTTATCATCAACAAAGACTAGTTCTAGCCCGACAGGGTTTCCTTCAGGGGAAATTTTTTGATACTTACCTGAAAAATTCATTTCGCCTAAGGTTGTATGCGATGCGAAACCTAAAGTGGTTTCTCCTGATTTAAGCTCGGCATAATCGACAACCCCGTCTTCCTCATAAACCATCCCGCGTTCGAAGCCAAAGGCTTTTTCATAAAATGAGAGTGTGGTTAAAACGTCCTCAACATAGATGATGGTATATCCGTATTTCATAAATTTCCAAAATTGATTCAATGGTTGTTCGAGATTTTGAATAAATTATAGTTCAATTATTTGATGTCGTTGTGTTTCACATCTACTTTTTACCATCTTGTGAATTTTCTGGGCATTTGTTTTCACGAAGCGTTATCTATTTATGCGATGCATAAATTCGATCTCAGGCAAGCTATAGTTACCGTCAATTAAGTAAATACTTTGGCTACCTTTTTCATCGTCATCAACATCAGTTACTTTTATATTTATGCCTAGTTTGTTACCTGTTCTGACATTATGGCTAGAAAAGTAGGGAACTGCTGACCATGGTAGAGCGACGTTAAATAGGTAGCCAGAATCGGTTTTAGTATATTGCGTTAGAGAACCAAGGCTATCAAACGGTGTAAAAGTGAAGGTTTTAACAAGCGTATTTTCGTCGTTTTTCTCTTTAGGTTGTTCACTGGTCGTAGAATTTGAAGTACTTAAGTTGCTTTTACTGGCATCTATGGTGAGTAAAATTTCATCTCCTTTTGAGATACTTTCATCCGTAACAGCAATGCTGAAATACAAATGTTTAGAATCCCAGTTGGCTTGCCAATTTGCACTTATATCACTGAGGTTAGTATTATTTGATTGTGAATGAATTGCCAGTTGCTTGCTAGTATCCCATATTTGATAAGGTGCTTTGGCATAGGCAACGGCAATTGCTGATTTTGCCTCTGGTGCAGTAAGGGTGGCTGTATTAGCTACATGTTTAGGGTGTAACGTATCATCTAAAAAGCGTAATAAGGCATCATATTTTGGTGCTTCTGAACGCGGTTGACGAATGTGTTCTTTGATTCCCCAGCTTCCGTACCAGCTGTAAATTCGTGGTGCACTGAAGGCGACAAATAATTTTCCTCCGGCTCGTCGCCATTCGCGTAATAACTCATCATAAATTACGCCCATGCGAGGGTCTCGGTTTGCAGCGTAGAGTAGGGGGTTAGGGTCATCATCAACTTTGCGTGTATCCCAGTCTACTAAGTGCTGACCACCCTCATAGGCAACTAAATCAACACCAAAAGAGTTGGCTACTTTGGCTTGCTTTTGAATGTACGAAATAATCGAGCGCATGCCCCATTTTGAGGTTTTATCCATCATCAATTTAAACACATCATCGACGTTATTTGCTTTGCGTAACTCCTTTGGGTGGGCAGAAACATAGGGGCCAATAGCAATAGCATCGGTTTGTTGAAAGGCATTCTCAAAAGACAGTATTAGGCTTGACATGTTTTGGTTGCTTGCCCAGCTACCGAGTGTACGAATTAGCCGCTCTTGCCCACCAAAGGCTTGCTCCCAAATCTTGAAGGTTTCAACACTGCGGCGTGAATACCATTTGTACCCAGCGGTCACTCTGTTTTCATCTAAAGCTGCTTTTTGTCCCTGCTCAATCGCGTAGTCTTGATGAATAAAAATAGGGTTCCAGACTTCATTACTGTATTCAATATACGCCTTTAAACTGGGGTCTAAATAAGTATGAACATATTCGGCAAACTGTCGAATATAGTCATCGCTTGCCTTGAATGGCATGGAAAACCAAGGGTCGGCTTTGACTTGATTAGCAAGTGCAACCATAACCTCAACAGGCGCCCCGCGCGAACCATATTTGCCACCCCATGTGGCTTTTTGTTGTATGTTTCTATCGCTCCAGTTAACTACAGGGTTGCGCGTCATGCCTGACATGTTCATGAAACGAAGCACTTGAAAATCTTTCATGAACTTGAGGTAATCGGGGTTAAAAATTAATGCATTTTGATTAGCTTTTTTATCATCGCTAAGGTCGTAGTGGTTGTCTTCAAACGAGAGGAACTTTGTGGTGTCACAGTCTTCAGCGTTTTTAACGCGTATATCAGGGGTTCCCTCACATATGCCGCCTTCTGGGAGAATGCGAATATTTCTAACATAGTTGTCTGAAGTGGTTTTTTTAATAAAAAGCGAAGCGTTTAAAATTTTATCTTTACCGGCTTTAATTTCTATAATGTCTTTATTAGGGCGATGCACAATTAAACGTGCATCATTGCCGTAAAAAATTTCACCTTCTCCATCATAGAGTACGGTGAAAAAACCATCTTCAACGGTTCCAGCAGGAAGTCGGTTGAGAAATTTGGTTCCTGCTTGGCCGCCATTAAGCTTAGTTGGCCAGCCATTTTTATCAAATTCAACGTCTTTGCTGGTCCCCCAAGGGATAGTTTCTTGAAAAGGGATTGCTGATTTAAACAGATTTAAAAATTGTACGCTGGAGGTATCTTCTCGCACATCAGCAGTGTTAAGGCCCAAGATAGCAGTACTTTTGCTGCCTTTTTTGTGAGGTGCTTTCTTTTTGGTTTTGGCTATTTCTTTTAATTGCGTGGCTGTTGGTGGTGTACCTGCGGGTACATTAAAATTTTGATGGGCTTGGTATCGTTTGTAAACGTATGGAAATGCAATGGCAAGGCCAACGATGAGTAAGATTATTATTAGGCCTTTGTATTTTTTCATGTTTTGTTTGGTGTTGTTTGATTTATGTGAGACTTTACACGAAATATAGGCTGAATAAAAACAGCTTAATTTCTTCCAGATTTGAGGTGGAAAAGTTTACTAATTAGCGACTGCTGTGTAGAGCTTAAACCTTAGTTAATAAGTTTTCATTCTTGTATTTAACAAAGAATGAAAGTGCTCCGTAGTTGTTTTTTTGTGTGAAATCTTTACGGCACAAAAATCAGCAATAAGATGCCGATATAATCCTGTTATATACCCAAAACTAATTGCCCAAAAGTCTGCGGATTTTTCCAGGAATTATCGTTTTTTGCATGCCAGGCTAGTTTGCCGTCACGGCCGTTGCCACTATCATCATCATTTATTTGTATATCAATACCTATGCTTTGACCTGCTTTTGGCTTAATCCCTAGAGTGCTCCATGGAATTGATGTTTCTAAAGTGTAGCCACGGTCAGAACGCGTCATGGTTTGTTTGATCCCTAAGCGTCCTTTGCGAGGTGAGCTTTTGCTCAGGCTGACATTTCGATCTTTCCAGCGATAGATTAAGTGGTAATCGTTTTTACCGTCAAACTTGGTGCCACGACTTCCATCGGCATCAATGTATATTTCGATGGAGTCATCACTCCATGGTGCGCGTGAGTCCCTAACGAATTTGTCATCGACCGCATCGACTCGGACATGAAGGTACTTATTATCCCAGTTTGTTTGCCAAACAGCTGACAGGTCTCGTCCTCCATCAATTTCACCTGCAACGATATTGGTTAAGCGCATTGCATTTTTATTCGACCACATGCGACCACGACCACTATAGTGGTGTACTGTGGCATCCATTTTTCTAATAGAGGGTGTCACTTTAGTTACTTGTGTTTGGCGTTTAGTCGCAGTTAGTTTTTTCTTGAGTGAACTGTTACTTGAAGCTTTCTTTAATTTAATACCCGCTGAGGAATCTCCCCAAATAGGAGTGGCTTTAATATTTTTAGCTATAATTGTTTTGGATTTTAATTTTATAACAGGTAGTTTTTTTGCTGGTGTTTTTTTTACAGCGGTTACAATTCCTTTTTCATTTGGAGCAGCAATGCCAATTGTGGTGCGTGGTGTCGTTGTTTTTGCAATTATCTTTTTGTTACCAGCTTCTAAGTCAGCAAAGGTCTTTTTAGGTTTTTTACGTGGTTTGGATTTGACGAGCGCATATACGCCTGCAGAAGGGTTAGCTACGGGTTTTTGAAGTCTTATTATTTGAGGTGAGCTACAGCCTCGCCACCAACAAGGGTGCTGTCGATTAAACTGCATCAAAGCACGATGTTTTGGTGCTTTTGAATCTGGTTGTGTAATATATTCTTTAGTACCCCAGCTACCAAACCATTGGTAGGTACGTGGTGCAGAGAAGTTTACAAAAAGTTTTCCGCCGTTATCTTTCCATCCACGCATAAAAATACTGTATGCTTTTGCCATGCGCCAATCTCTATTGGCTTTTATCATTAGTGCGGTCGGATGAGAGGTTGTATTACGACTTTTCCAATCAACTAAGTGTTGTCCACCTTCATAGGCAATCATATCAACACCGAATTTTTCGGCAATTAATGAGTTTTTGTAAATGTAACCTAAAACCTTAGGAATAGAATATCTTTCTTTAGGATCATACATTAATTTAAATAATTGATTCACTGATTTGGCTTTTTTGGATGCTGCATAGCTCGGGAAGAAGTAGGGTGCCACAGCCATCGCATCAGTTTTTTTATATGCATCACGGTAAGAAAGTAACATTTCTGACATGCGTGTCCAACCGGTCCAACTTCCCATGACGCGGACTAAACGCTGTGTGCCACCGAAGGTTTGTTCAAAAATATCAAACATTTGTACCGAACGTAAGGAAAAATATTTATACCCACCTTTGTCACGATCATCATCTAAATTCATTCGCTCACCCATGTCTTTAACATAGTGCGCCTGAGTAAAGATAGTGTTCCAAGCTTCGTTGGTGTATTCGATATAAGCTTTTAATCCGGGCTTTAAATTATTTTTAACATACAGTGCGTATTGGCGCATATAGTTGTTATCAGCACGGTGTGGCAAGTTGAACCATGGGTCTGCATTCAGTTTATTAGCTAGTGCAACCATGATTTCTAGCGGTGCTCCGCGCACACCTTGCTTTCCTGCCCATGTAGCATTGCTCACTCTTGGGCGTTTATCCCACGATTTGATTGGGTTGCGAGTTATTCCTGACATGTTCATAAAGCGAATGACTTTAAAGTCTTTCATATAATTTAAATAATCTGGGTTAAAAATCAAACGTTCATGATGTTTTTCAAAAGCCATAAACTTTGAGCCACGGCATTGTTTTTTATGATTTACTCGTTTAAATGGATTGTTTGAACAGACCCCTCCTGGTAGCAGTACGCGAATATTGCGCAAGTAATTATCGGGGTTACTATGTTTAATAATAAGTTTTACGCGAAATTCCTTGTCCTTGCCTGCGGTAATTTTGATAATATCTTTACCTGCTTCACGGTGTACTAACTTAGCATCATCGCTGTAAGTCATAATGCCTTCACCGTCATATAGAACGGTATATAAGCCTTCTGGAACTGTACTTTTAGGGAGCTTATATAAAAAACGAGTACCTGCTTGACCACCATTTAAATTTTTTGGCCAGCCATCTTTATCGTATTCAACGTTACCTTTAGTAAGCCAAGGGCGTGCTTCCTCAAAGGGAATTGAGTTTTTAAAGACATTGATAAAAGGGATGCTAGCATCATCATCCATTACCTCATTGCTGTTTATACCAAGCGGTGATCGTGTGTTTGGCCCTGCAAAGGCAGTTGCGCTAAGCATCGAAAAAAATAATAAAAGAGGGGGCAATAGAAAGTAGCCGTTAAATTTTACATTTATAAAGTTGAAAATTAATTGTTTCATTCGAGTTTTAACAAGCCCTTGTAGTTAACTCATAGCCTTTTGTATGATGTAATCGTTTCCCCACAATTAACATCCCCCCTTTTTGTACAAATAAGACAGGTATCATTAGCTATAGTTCTAATCCATTTATGCGGATTAAGATGTATTGTTAAGAATAGCGCTTTATAACTGAACGCAAGCTGACTAGAAAAATGAATAAAGAGATGAATAGAGTTGGTAATACCAATTAAAATAAAGAATAAAATAACAATCATTTTTGTTGACACAAAAAGCACTTTGCCTCAAAATGCGCGCTACTTTTGGCATGGGGCTATAGCTCAGCTGGGAGAGCGCTGCAATGGCATTGCAGAGGTCGGCGGTTCGATCCCGCCTAGCTCCACCATGTTGAGATAGTTTTAATTGCGATTTATTAGCTTAGTATGTTTAAATAAGGCTTAATATTTTATGAAAAAAGTCGCAAAGTTTGGTCAAATACTTTTTTTTATTGGCTTGATCGTATCCATAGTTGGATTGATATTCGGCTTTGGTCTTATGTTTCAAGGTGGTAATGATGTTTGGGCGACACGGTTGCTGGTAAGTGTGGCAATTGGATTTATGATTATGTTTACAGGTCTAGCGACCTCAGTAATATTTTCGCCCAACGATGATAGTAAGCTCAATGAGCTTAGGTCATTACAGGATTCAGATGAACCCTTATCGGAAAATAAAAGATAAGGGCTTATCAGAATAGTATAGGCTGGTTATCATAATCAGCATATATTTAGCATAAAATAGCGTCTTAACAAGACACTATTGATATAGAATGAGAATGTGTCCCCATCGTCTAGCGGTTAGGACACCGCCCTTTCACGGCGGTAACCGGGGTTCAAGTCCCCGTGGGGACGCCATTTTATGCTTGTCAGTTTGTTAGTAAATGAAAAATCAGTGTCCCTATCGTCTAGTGGCCTAGGACACCGCCCTTTCACGGCGGTAACCGGAGTTCGAGTCTCCGTAGGGACGCCACTGATTTCTTACTCACTTTAAACACTTAACTCTTCATAGTATTTCTTTGTTATATTTGTATCTTTATCCTATTTCAAGTTAAGTTCACTATGATATCGCGCTTCTTTCAAAATAAATCTTTAGCTTTTTTCTTTTTTATCACATATTTTCTCGTTTCATGCGGGAGCAATAACTCTAATCAGTCTGTAGAATCAACGGATCAAGCTGAAAACTCTGAAAATACACAGCAAGAACCCCCAATAGCAACTATTAAAATCTTACCGTTAGGTGATTCAATAACACAGGGTGGTTCTGGTTACGCGAGCTACCGTCGGGATCTCTGGTTTTTGTTAAAAGATTCGGCTTATAAGGTCGATTTTATTGGATCTCAGGACGATTTCCATGAAGGTATTGCGGATAATCTAAAAGATTTTGATTTAGATCATGAAGGGCATTGGGGCTGGGAAACTGGTCAAATAGAGGCTAAACTGTCAGGCTGGCTGGATGATTACCAGCCTAATATTGTGTTGTTGCATGCGGGCACCAATGATTTTGATCGAGGGCAGAGTAATGATACTACGATTCTGGAATTGAGTAGTATCATTGATACCTTGCGCAAAAATAATCCATCGGTTGTTATCTTACTTGCTAAAATCATACCGATGAAGAATAAAGACACTCGGTCTATTAACGAGCGAATAGACTTTTTAGCAAAGAGAAAAAATACCAAAATATCACCTGTCGTTATTGTAGATCAGTATAAAGGCTATGAGCCTTTAAATGATAATCATGATACCTATCACCCCAATGTGATAGGGGAAGGTAAAATCGCTAAAAAGTGGTTTGATAGTTTGGTTCCATTTTTAGAAAAATAAAAGCAAGTTTATATAATCCCAAATTCAATTTAGAAATACGGATAATAATAGTCTTGGCTCTATAGCCTATCTAAAAAACCGCTTAACCTACAGACGGGAGAGCTAAGATTTCTTGAATATACTGTGCAATCTAAAAATAGTGAAACCACTTGCATTTAATTTCGTTTTTCTAAGTGTGGAACCTCTAGGTGGGTAAATGCAGCCTGACTCGAGCTCCAATATAAGGTGAAATTAATAATTCAATTTTTCCGCCAACAGCCTCTACAATTTCCGTGCTTACCGCTAATCCAATGCCCTGTCCTTCTGATTGGCTATCTGCGCGAATTCCGCGTTGTAATAAGTCAGCGGGGTTTTTATCAGGAAAACCCATGCCATCATCGTCAATATCAATTATTAACGTATCACCATTTTGAGTGGCGGTTATTTCGACAATTTTTTCACAAAAGCGACAGGCATTGTTTATAAGATTACCAAACACTTCCATCATATCATCTTCTGTCATTCGGCATTTTGCAACATCATCCACATTGATGACGTATTCAAAGGGTTTGGTATGGTAAACCTTTAGTAAGGAGTTTTTAAGGCGGTACATAACAGGACGAACCGCTTCTTGTTTGATAATGATGCCATGCTCGCTAACTACGGCGCGTCGTAACTGATAGGCAATGATATCGTCCATTCGCTGGACTTGTGTAGAAACTGTTTTGTCGTGGTCTTTTTCGGCTACATTTTGCAAGACTGATAAGGGTGTTTTCAGGCTATGAGCCAGGTCATCTAAAGCATCACGATAACGCTGTTTTTGTCCCTTTTCGGCATTAATGAGTGCATTTACAGCACTTTTGACAGCAGATAGTTCTGCAGGGTATCGTTTGCTAATCAGTTGTTTATCACCTGATTCAATTTCTTTAATTTCCTGTTCAAATTGTTTAATAGGGGTGATGACTAGGTAGCTACTGACTAATTGAGAAATGAGTACAAGGATGCTGGTAATAACAAATAACAAGAAAATATTCTTGAGTATTTCATCTCGGCTTTTTTCTAAACTTGCAGCAGATTTTGCCAAAATAAGCTGGTAATCTCCCTGTGGTTTATAACTAAAACCTCTTGCAAAAACAATGTAGTTGTTTGTGCCGTCCAATTTTTCTGTGTTTCGTCCTTGAGCATCTTCTGGGCTTAGAATATCAACGCCTTCAACATTATTAGGCATATCTAATAGAAATGTAGTAAATACATTTCGCTTGTCTTTTGCGAAGCGTTTTGCGCTGATGTCTTCAAACGGATATTGGCTATGCCAGACTATATTATTAGTACTATTTTGTTGGATGTAGGCAAACTTGTTTGAATCTAATTTACTGAATTTGTTTTTTAATAAAAAAGCTAAAAACTCATTTTTAGCTTGGGGGTCAATGATAATTTTTTGATCTTTTAAATCAATGAAGCGCATTAATTCTAGGCCTGTTTTGCTTAGGCTAGTTTTTTCATCCTCAATCATTTTATGTTGAGTTACGTAATAGAGTAGTCCACCAAGGAGTAATACACCAAGGCCTATTATGGCTAAAGCACTTAAAAATTGTCGGCTACGTAATGAGTTCACTCGATTAATGTTACCGTTATAAAAGTGGAAGTCATGAAGGATTTAAGAAGTGTTACGGCTGAGTGTAAAACGGTAGCCTCGACCACGTAATGTTTCAATAGGATTAATGATGCCATCAGGGTCAAGTTTCATACGAAGTCGCCTAATAAAGACTTCGATAACATTACTGTCTCGATCGGATTCATCATCATACATACTTTCTGTTAAATCTGTTTTAGAAATAACCTCTCCGGCGTGCATCATTAAGTGTTCAATCACTTTATATTCATAGGCTGTTAGGCTTACTTCGGTGTTATCTACTAAAACTCGTTGCTCTGATGTATTGAGTTTAATAGGGCCGCATGAAAACTCAGCCTGTGACCAGCGACCTGTACGACGAAGTAGGGCGCGCATACGTGCCTGAAGCTCTTCATGATGAAAGGGTTTATCGACATAATCATCCGCACCTGCCTCGAGACCTTCAACACGGTTTTGCCAACGTGTTCGCGCGGTAAGAATAATAACTGGGTAATCTTTGCCCTTTTCACGCAATTGTTTGATAATTTCTAAACCACTTACTTCGGGTAAGCCTAAATCTATAATAGCGATATCAATAGGGTATTCTAGTGCAAAATATAAGCCTTGTGGCCCATCTGCAGCAGCATCAACAACATAGCCTACTTTTTCAAGTGATTCAATAAGTTGTTCGCGTATATCCGTATCATCTTCAACAACCAGTGCTCGCATAAAGAGACCCCATTAGTAATTATAGGTTAAATATAGATTGATTTTTTTGGGGTATTATACGGTAGTCGCTTAATAGTTAAAGCGTTATTTAATCCCCAAACCCACACTTCGTGAAATGGAATAGAATCAAGTATTTGGTTTCACATTTATAGTTTTCACAGTATGAGACCTTTGTACGAGCGGTGGCGAAAGAAACGGCTAAAGCTTTAGTAATCGAGTTATCCGACTCGTGCAAAGTCTCAATATATTAAAAAAACATTAGCTTTTCACCCGTAAGTTTAGTGAGCTCTACCACATTCAATTATGTTTTAGTCGTAAGTGGGTATTTTTTGAATGTGCTACGGAATTAAAGACTTGTGTTATATCCGTGTTTTTAAGTGTGTAATTCGTCACAAGACGTTGTATGGTGCATGGTTTTTTAATTATTGGGTTGCTGTAGATTTTTGCACTAATGTTTCAATATAACAGCCGAGTTTGATATTTTGCAGCTCACCATTTTGACTTAATGCTTTAACATGATGACAGTCAGGGTTGGAATAACTGGATTGTTTTTTAATGGATAAGACGCGCCCACTACCCACTAAGTTTTTGACTGTTGAAATAACTTCTAAGGTAGTTACAGATTGTGTCGCAATAGTTCTTTTTAAGGGCAGCTCAATATCTTCTGCAAAGATGTATGCAGAATAGACGAAACCTAGCAAAGAAAAGAGTAAAGTTTTTATCATTGTTAAGAAATATTTTTTTATGTTTTTGGCCCTCATAGGGGTCTCCAAGAAATTATATTTATAATAATTATATATATCATAGTGAGAATTAACCGAAACTTAACGAAATTTAAAATGATAAAAATGTTATTAATTTCAGTTTAAAATAATACAGTTTGTTAGAATACTCACTCAAGAACATATTGGAATAATAACTGTGCCACAACTTAAGTCTATAGGTCACTGCCTTACATGCCCAGTGCGCCATCAGAGCATTTTTTCAGGTCTGCCTGAGGAGTCCTTAAAAGATACCATCGGAGATTTTAAAACCTCTATTATGGTTTTTGAAGAAGATGAGATTATTTTTAATCAAGATTCTGATAGTAGCGAAAGTGTTTACACGTTACGAAAGGGCTTGATAAAGATATGTAAAAGCCTACCTGATGGCAGAATACAAATCATGAGAGTTTTAGTTCCGGGCTGCTTATTTGGTATTGATGGTTTTGTAGGTGAAGCGTATAACCATACTGCGAGAGCTTTAACTGATTGCGAGGTTTGTAAGCTTCCTTTAGAAGAGCTTTCTGAGCTTCGAAGAAATAATCCTGAAATTGATCGCGCTATATTGGCGCGATTTATTAAAAATTTACGACAAACTGAAGACATGCTTTTAGAACTTGGTGCAAAGAAAGCCCCCGAGAAATTGGCGACTTACATTTTAAAATTAAGCGAGTCTTATAAAGCTAATGGCTTAAAGTTAAGCAACGATGGTGCAAACTTGAGCAATAAAGATGTGTGGCATAGTCTACCATTATCTCGAAGTGAAATTGGCTCATTACTGGGTTTAACTATAGAAACGGTGAGTCGTTTCTTTTCAGATTGGAAGCGTAAAGGTTTTATTAAGGAATCAAAGGGTAATATACAGATTCTTAATGCAGCTGGCTTAAAAAAGGTCGCCTGTATTGATGACTCATGTGGGAAATAATGCGCATAACAACACAGCCACACTCGCTACGCTAATAATAAATGCTAGATGAATATCGTCTGGCTCAGTAAATAGTGTAAATACTAGAGGGGATATATAACGTACTATGAAATTAGATCAACCACTTAAAATTTTTCCCACAGGGATGCACCCGTGTTCTTACTTACCAGGCTTAATTGCGCGTAATGCGGTGATTGACCCTGACTATGAAATGACTCCTGATATCTATGACTACTTGATCAGCAGTGGTTTTCGGCGCAGTGGCGAGCAAGTTTACCGACCGCATTGTCATACCTGTGAAGAATGCGTTACCACACGTATTCCTGTTGAAGATTTTGTTCGTAGCCGAAGTCAAAAACGTAATTGGCGCCAGAATAAAGATCTAACGGTTAAGGTGCATACTGGTGATTTTCGTGATGCTTATTTGTCGCTTTATCAACGTTATTTAGAGAGTCGCCATAACAGTAAAGACTTTGAAGGGGTTGAGAAGTTTTTAGTGGCAGACTGGTGTGATATCCAATTTATTGAATTTTATGCCGAAGATGAATTACTTGGTGTCGCTGTTATTGATGTTGTTAAATCCGGTTTTTCAGCTGTTTATACATTTTTTGATCCTAAAGAGAGCGTTTCTAAACGTGGGCTTGGTGTCTATGCAGTCTTATGGCAAATCGAATATGCAAAAGAGCAACAACGCGAATATGTCTACCCAGGGTTTTGGGTGAGAGATTGCCGTAAAATGAATTACAAAACGAACTACCAACCAATTGAAGGCCTAAAAAAAGGCCAGTGGGTGGCCCTTGAGAAAGGTACTTAGACCGTATTTTTTGATTGGCTCAATCCTAATGTTTGGATTGAGTATTAGCTCTGTTTTGGAGCACTGGGATTATAAAGAAACTTTACAAGACCTCTCTGATTTACTTCAAGCAAACATAAGTAAAGCTGCGTTAATAAAAGAGATAGATGCATCGCTTAGTGAAGAAAACTTCTCTGATGTTAGGATGTATTTGGCTATTGCCCAAACCCATCAATATCAAATTAACAGTCAAAAATACCTTGATGAAATCGCATTAAAAGATACTCATTTTAATCGTCTGTCTCATCAAATTACTGATTTTTCAAGCGGCTTTATTCAAGGTAAAGGCACTAATATGGCTGGACTTACAGGTTCGGTCATTGCTGACTTTACAGTGGTTGGTGATGCTCGAGATTTGTATCAGCAATATATGCTTTATGAAAAAGGCGAAAAAACAAATGAACTGATCATAGTGTTATCAGGGGTAGGGCTAGGTTTAACCGCTTTGACGGTGGGCTCTATCGGTGTGGCGGCGCCAGCAAAGGTTGGCACGTCTCTACTAAAAGTCGCTACAAAAGCGCAACGCTTAACCCTACGTTTTCAAAAAAGTTTAACTAAGCTAGGTCGAAAAGTTTTTGATTGGCCAGCCTTCAGAGATTTAGTTAAACAAGATAAAAGTATTGCCAACATGCGTCGTGCTGTAAAGCAAGCTTATCACCCAAGCGCGGTAGAACCATTAAAAGTAATCGCTAAACGCGTTGATAATATTCGACAATCAAGCTCAACGGCTGATGCTATTCAAATGCTGAAATATGTGGAAACAGCGGATGATTTGCGTCACTTAGAAAAGGCGACTGTAAAATATGGCTCGCAAACTAAGGGTATGATGAAGTTGTTAGGAATAGGTGCAATTAGAACAGTCCGAGTATTGCGCAAAACCACCTCATTAGTAGTGAGCATTATTTCGAGTGTGGTATCAAGCCTAGTAAGTTTGTTTTTTATGATGAGTTTTCGCCGAACTTAATGGTCTGTTTGTCATGTTTTTAGGCTTAATCGAGGTTGTTATTTTAATACTCGTTGAAAACGCTTTAAACTATTTTGGCTGCTAGCATCTAATTTTATCTTACCACGATAGGTACAACTCATTGGGACGACTACTTCCGAAAATAGTTCACTCTCATCATCTTCACCCACTCCTTCATAAATATTGGAATGACTAAAACCAATTGAGTCTTTATTAAAATAAGTACTGGCAACAAGCAATATTCCAATAATTGGTATGCTGGTTGAGATGATTTCTTTGCCTATATTGTTCATGATTCCCAATTCGGTTATGGATTACAGCCATCCCACCAGCAAACTTTAATCTTTTCTTGAAAGCTCATAGCAGCATCAAACTTAGGTGATTCAGAGCGTGGTTTATTTAAATGTTCTTTTAAGCCCCAGTTGCCAAAACGGTAGAAACTTTGTGGCAAAGTATAAAGTGTAAACAAGGTGGCGCTATCGGTATTTTTCCAAGCATTTAAAAGCTTTTCATAGCGAGCTTTCATACGCGGGTCACGGTTGGCTTTTTGGAATAATAAACGCAGGCGAGCTTTTTCTTTTTCAGTTTCTTTACCCATAGCCCCCATTATGGTGAGATGCTGTCCGCCTTCGTAGGTTAATAATTGCAGATTATATTTAGTCGCTATTTTGGCCTGTAGTTTTATTTTTTCAATAGTAGCATCTAAAGCATTCGGGTCTATCACATTGCCGTTATCCTTATATGGGTGATCAAGAATATCAAAAATATCATCCACGGTTGTGGCTTTTATAATGGTTTTAGGTGCATCCTCACACGAGCCTACATTGTTGGCACAGCCATGAAAGTAGGGCGCCATAGCGATTGCATCGATTTCATGTCTATAATCACCATATTTTTTATCTAGATGATTTATCATTTGCTCTGATAATACTGTATCACCTTGGCTGGTACCGAGTACTCGAATAAAACGATCTGAATTACTGCCAAACTCTGTCGACCAAAGCCTGAATAATTCAACAGAACGTTGGCTGGCATAGCGTAAACGTGCAAAGTACTCGCCGTCGCGGTTTGATGAAATATCAGGAATATCTTGATCTAAACCTGCTTCAATGCCTTTCTTCTCTGCATAATGATGGCCTAAAAAACCAGAGTTCCAGATTTCGTTTGAATATTCAAGATAAATTTTTATTGAGTTGTCAAGCTTGCTGTAAAAGGTTTGTGCTAGTTCGATGATATATTCATCGGTAGCATTGTGTGGCATATTTATCCATATATCACGTTTTAGTTGATTGGCAAGTTTTATAATAACTTCTACTGGTACGCCATTACGTTTGTTGTGATCTGTTCTACCATCATTACCTCCCCAAACAGCATGGTCTAATTTGGCACGTTTTTTCCAACTAAGTTCTTCGCTAAGGCATGCGTCATCAATGATGTTATTACCACTAGTGTCTTTTTTATAGCAGTTGTGGGTAGCATGACTAGCCTCCATCAGGTTCATCATTCTAACCGTTTTAAAATTTCGCAAAAACATAAGGTAGTCAGGATTAAAAATAATGTCGTTGCGGTTATTTTTTAAGCGTTCAGCGAAAGACACATAGGTCGTGTTTTCAGGGCATTCAGACTGAGAGTTAACCCGTATGTAAGGGTTAAACTCATTATCAAGGTCTCGGCATGTACCGCCTGGCATAATGATGCGAATATCTTTAATATAGTTTTCAGGTCTAATACCACGAATGATGAGCGTGAGTGCATTGGTTTCAGGATTATTAGTGTCTTTTAAAATATAGTCAAAGGTAAAGCCTTTGCTGCTATTATTCGGCAGTTGCTCTCCACTTAAACCTTTTACATTGCTAATCGCTTTACCACCTAATTCAAGTTTGATGGCATCGTCATCACCACCTGTTTGGTCATATAATAAAGTGTATTTCCCGTTAGGAATTGCGCCCGACATTGTGCCTTGTAATACTTTGGTGCGGGTATAATTCTTATCTTTGTTTGCTTCGTCAGTACTATCAGGTAACTTTGTCGGCCAGCCATCGTTATCAAATTCTGTACCTTTAAAAGAAAGTTCGGTAAAAGGGCGTGCGGTTCTAAATACATCCACAAATGGCATGGCTTGGCCTACCGTATCTGCACCACCTTGTGGTGCTTCTGTATTGATGCCCAGAGATGGTTTGAAGGATAGTTCGGGCATTTTTCCTGTTGCTTGGTAAAGTACTTTAGTTACACGGCCTGTTTCAATGATTGCAACTTTAGACGTATTGCCAGCCTCATCGGTACTACTGATTCTAATGTCACCCGTGGTATTAGGGGTAGCAAAACTAACGGAGTAGTGTCCTTTATCATTGGTAGTAGTTTTTTGCTCACTGCCATCGGCTAAGGTAATGGTGATAGCTGATCCCGCTTCAGCTGAGCCACTCAGGGTGATTTGGTCTTTTGAATGAGTGCTCACTTTATTGTTACTTGGAGTAGCAGGTGCGGTGGTATCAGTAGGTTGAGTTTCACTTGTGTCAAAGCTACTGTCATTATCACAGGCTGTAAGTAGACCCATCATAAAAATGATTCCTAAAAATTTAATAAAAGGCATTTTTTCTCCATTGACCTTAGCATTGTAATTACTTTAGTCTGATAAATAAGTGCTAAGTTCAGCAGTATAACGAAAAAGTAAAATGAAGTCCGTTTTGAACATTTAACTACAGTTAATGTCTGAATAATTAAATATATAAAGTAAAGAGAGGGTACACAATGAAATTATGGTTGCACTGGTTGGGTGCTTTGGTACTGGTAGTTCATAGCAATACGGTATTCTCAAATGAGAGACATTTTAATTTTGATGGGCAAGCGTTGTGGGCTTCAAAGTCATCTTCGCCTGCCGTAGAGGTCACTATCAAGGGTCGGTATGTCTATGCGCAATTTATTGATGATAATAAATTTCCAGCAATAAGGCTCAAACGGTTTAATGCTAATTTGTTAAATGAATACACGGAGGATTTTATAAAACTTCAAGACTATAATAAAGATGGCTATTTGGATATTGCGGTACTAAAAAGTGCCGGCTATGGTGGTAGTAACTTATGTTACTCGGTGTTTAAATTTCTACCTGATTTTTATACGTATGAAGGTCGTAAAAGTTTGACCGTTTGTGATGATGTGTTAAATGAATAGTTAGGTGGATTTTTTACAAGCTTTTCGCCACCTTTTCAGCCAATTCCATCATCCGATTCATATAGCCCCATTCATTGTCATACCAGGCATAAATTTTAAGTTGTGTGCCATTAATGACCATAGTTGATGGTGCATCAATAATGGATGATCGTGGGTCATTTCGGTAATCTACTGACACTAAGGGGCGCTCTTCATAGCCGAGAATATCTTTTAAATAAGTCTCTGAGGCCTCTTTGAAGAAGCCGTTTATTTCTTCGGCAGTGACTTCTCGTTGTGTTTCAATCACCAGATCGGTTAGCGAAGCATTTAAAAGTGGCACGCGTACCGCCATTCCATTGAGTCGTCCCTCTAATTCAGGGAATATTTTAGTAATAGCCTTGGCAGAACCAGTACTAGTGGGGATTAACGATTGTCCGCAAGCGCGTGCTCGGCGTAAATCTTTATGACCTTTATCAACAATCGTTTGGGTATTGGTGATGTCGTGAATGGTTGTCATGCAGCCATGCTTAATGCCGACTTTTTCTTGCAAGACCTTTATGACAGGCGCTAGACAGTTGGTGGTGCAAGATGCTGCCGTCAATAGGTGATGTTTTTCTGCATCATATTCATCATCATTAATGCCGTAAACTATATTAAGTGCACCCTCTACCGGTGCGGCGACAATGACTTTTTTAACACCTTGATCAAAATAAGCTTGTAGCTGTTCAGGCTCACGAAATTGACCCGTACATTCAAGCACAATGTCACAACCCGACCAGTCTGTGTCTGCAATCGCTTTATTAGTGGTGTAAGTGATTGGCTGTTGATTAATGATGATACTATCATCGCTTGAACTACACTCTTGTTGCCACGTTCCGTGTACTGAATCGAACTTTAGTAGGTGCGTTGAAGTCAACGCATCGCACGAAATCTCATTAATTTGTTTAAAATTTAAGATTTTGCTTCCCCATGCTGCTCTAACACCGAGACGACCCATTCGCCCAAAGCCATTAATACCTATATTTGTCATTTTTTTTCTCCATTTCTAACATCTCTAGTATTTTTGGTTGTGTTAACCCGCCTAGTTTTACTTTTTCAACCACGCCATTTATTAATAAGATAAATGCAGGTGTTGCCATCACGTTTAACTCATGTGCAACTGTGGTATGTTCAAATAAATCTACTTTTAAGATATTGCTGTGTTGTAAAGCTAATGAATCAACAATGGGTGTTATCTCACGACACATGCCACACTGTGGTGACATGAAGTAAAGCAATAACTTGGGGCTGTTTCTCTGGTCGTTAGTTAATAAAAGATCCAGCGATGGCGCATGCTTACCCCGTGCTGATCGTAGTTTTATCAGCGGGTAAAACTGCCAAAGCATGAGAGCGAACGCAACAAAGACAAAAAAGTAAGGGATAAATTTCATAAAAATAATTATACGATAGTTTTTTTATCTTTTAGAAGAAAAGCTCCTATACAGAAGAAATAATAGTAAGATTTGTTTATCCCACTTATTTGGGTGCTACAATCAGTTTTGTGAGAAATTCAACAAATCAACCCTTAGCAGAACGTATGCGCCCACAGTCATTAGGTGACTATATTGGGCAACAGCATATATTGGGTGAAGGTAAACAACTACGTGCTGCGATAGAACAAGGTCGTTTGCATTCAATGTTATTTTGGGGGCCACCAGGTACAGGTAAAACAACGCTGGCGCGATTAATTGCGCATTACAGCGCACCAGCTAAAAACAGCGCGCCGGCTAAAAAAGATGCGCTAGCTAAAAGAGGCAGTGCAGAATTTATTACCATGTCAGCGGTTTTGTCGGGTGTCAAAGATATTCGAGCAGCAGTGAAACTTGCCAAACAAAGTTTTGAGCTTGATGGTCGCTCAACAGTTTTATTTGTTGACGAAGTACATCGTTTTAATAAATCCCAACAAGATGCCTTTTTGCCCCATATTGAAGATGGCACGTTTAGTTTCATTGGTGCAACCACTGAAAATCCTTCATTTGAATTAAATAATGCTTTGCTTTCACGTGTGCGCACCTATGTGATGCGCGCGCTGGCCTTGGATGATATTAAAACCATTATTAACAACGCTTTGATTAATACCGAACGTGGTTTAGGTGAGCGGCAATTAAGCTTAGATGATGATGCTTTAGAGTTTTTGGCAAAGGCTGCTGATGGTGATGCCCGACGAGGATTGAACTGGCTAGAAATTGCAGCAGATCTTGCTGAAAATAGTCGTATTACTCTTAATAACATCGAACACATCGCCAGCGAAGGCGTACGTCGTTTTGATAAAGGCGGGGATTTATTCTACGAGCAAATTTCTGCTATGCATAAAGCAGTACGCGGTACCAATCCTGATGCTGCCTTGTATTGGCTGTGTCGTATGCTGGATGGCGGTTGTGATCCTCTATACCTTGCTCGGCGCGTAGTACGTATTGCTAGTGAAGATATAGGAAACGCTGACCCACGTGGCTTAGAGCTTGCAATGAATGCATGGCAAGCCTATGAGCGCTTAGGCAGTCCTGAAGGCGAACTAGCGATTGCACAGGCGGTGATTTATTTAGCCTCTGCGCCCAAAAGTAATGCCGTCTACAATGCCTATAAATTGGCAATGAAAGAGGCGCGTGAATCAGGCTCGCTAGAGGTACCCATGCATCTACGCAATGCACCGACAAGCTTTATGAAAGATTTAGACTACGGTAAAGACTACCGTTACGCGCATCAAGAAAAAAACGCCTATGCAGCTGGTGAGACTTACTTTCCAGAAGAACTCGGAGAGCGCCTATACTATGAGCCAGTAACGCGTGGCTTGGAATTAAAAATAGGTGAGAAATTGGCTTATTTACGTAATTTAGATAAACAAAACAAAATTAAGAAGTGAGCTAGATTCTTGTTGGTTTTTAATAAAAATGTTATCCACGCTATATTAGAGTATACTAATATTAATACTTCTAATTAAGCCAATCTAATGACGCTACAATATACTGCATTAATCATAGCTTTTAGTCTTGCATTTTCGCCAAGTCTACTTAGCGCAGATGGGCTTGAAAACGTTAAGATATCAGCCGCTACTATGAAATTAGCGATGTTAGATTTACATAATCAAAATTTATTATTAGCAAAAAAGAAAATACTCAAAAATAAACGTAGTGCTATGTTTTCTAGCGATTGTACAGAATGGACAGATTGGCAAATTAAACAAAAATCCCAACCTTTTAATCAAACAATTATCAAATTTTCTCGTCAATATGGTGTCGATAGTAATTTGGTCAAATCTGTAATTACCGCCGAATCGTGCTTTAAAACGAAAGCACTTTCACATGCCAATGCCAGAGGACTTATGCAGTTGATCCCTGCAACGGCAAAACGCTTTGGAGTAAAAGATAGTTATTCGGCTGAACAAAATATTCGCGGTGGTGTCAAGTATTTAAAATTTTTATTGAACCGTTATCAAGGTAATTTAGAAAAAACCATCGCTGCGTATAACGCAGGTGAGGGGAAGGTTGATCGCTACAACGGTATCCCGCCTTATAAAGAAACTAAGCAGTATGTTGAGATCTTTGCACGAGTCGGTGGCGAAAGAAAAATCGGGTGAAATTTTACTGATTGAGGCGGAAAACGAAGCTATTAACGGGTTATTAGCGAGTTTTTCAACGAAAAGCAGTGAAATTCCAACCA
>JALSJU010000011.1 GCA_026989145.1 Thiotrichaceae bacterium | reverse complement strand
ATTGTGACTTACCCACATTCCCATTCATGAAAAAGAAACTTGTTTAGCCATTAAGCTTATTAAAAGCCTTGAACTACCTTTAACTGCAAGGCTTTTAAATTACGCCTAAAGTTACTTATAATTAATGAAAATAATACTTCCGTTAGCATTCATAACCTTTGTACTAGGAATTACTCTTGGTCTTAACTATTGTACTAGGAATTACTCTTGGTCTTAACTATTTTGAGACAAATAATCCTTCTCCAAGTGCGTCTCAAATGCAGTACCCCGCTGGTGGTGATTTTACTTTATCGCACAGCAAGCAAAAGATAAAATTTTCTGATTACCAAGGTAAAGTGCGTTTGATCTTTTTTGGCTATACTTCATGCCCCGATATATGCCCAACCTCTTTAGCACTGATTAGCTCATCGTTAAAACAATTAACACCAAAAGAATTAACCCAAGTTCAAGTTTTTTTTATTAGCGTTGATCCAGCACGTGACACTCCCGAAAAATTGGCAGATTATACTCATTATTTTCACCCCAATATTTTAGGCATAACAGGCACCACCACGGAAATTGATAGAGTAACAAAGCAATATGGGGCTCTCTACCGTAAAGTTAAAAGCAACTCTGCCATGGTTATTTAGTCGATCATTCAGCATCTGTTTATGTCATTGATCAAAAAGGTAAAGTGGTAGATATGTTGCCGCATGGCTTGCCTGTTAATGAAATTATTTTAGCTATCCGTAAGCTAATTTGAAATTCCACATCAGGTTCTCATGATCTGTTTTCCTGTTTGAACGTATATATCAATGAACAGCCAAAATGGATACTGTTTCAGCTAATAATAATATTCCCATTAACTAATGCTTTGGTATATTAACGTTTGCTGTTATACTCGGGGGGTTTCCCGCTAGGGAACCCACTATGTAATCATTTCTTCACCCAAAGAAATGATGATTGAAAATTTAAGAGGTTAGTTACCATGGAACAGAAGAAACTTGCAATTATCGCCACGAAAGGAACATTAGACTGGGCTTATCCCCCGTTCATTCTCGCATCAACCGCTGCTGCACTGGGCTATGATGTAGAAGTTTTCTGTACATTTTACGGCTTAAATCTTTTAAAGAAAGATGTAGATTCACTACAGGTTAGCCCGCTAGGAAACCCTGGCATGCCTATGAAAATGCCAGTTGGCCCAGGCTGGTTAAGAGAAATTAACTGGAATATCCCAAACATCATTCAATCTAACCTGCCAGGTTATGAAGCAATAGCAACAACTTTGATGAAAAAGACAGTGAAAAACAACGGTGTCGCTACTCTCGGAGAGCTACGTGAGCTTTGTCAAGAAGCAGAAGTTCGCTTCCTTGCATGCCAAATGACAGTTGAGTTATTCGGCTTTAACCCTGAGCAAGACTTCATTGAAGGTATCGACTACGTTGGTGCTGCGACCTTCTTTGAGTTTGCAGGTGATTCAGATATTTGTTTGTATATTTAGTGAGCTTGCCGTTTGGTTTTTAAACGGTCAACTCAATTATGTCGGCGTCTTTTTGCCGACGTTGTGCACTGAATTTCACTTTAGAGTAAAACATTCTACAACGTGATACCAGATTCTAGCTCATAAAAAAACCAGCTTAAAGCTGGTTTTTTTATGTCAAAAATTCAACCAATCCTAAGAATAATCCGGCTCATTACCATCCTTCCACTTAATATTACAACCCAATGAGGGCTTTTGTAAACTAGGCGCTGATTCACCTGCAAGCAAAGCATCCGCTGCATCCATCATATCCTTAGCCGTTATGGGTATATCCTGCTTAGGACGCGCATCATCAAATTGCCCACGATAAAACAGCTTATGCTCCGCATCAAACATAAAAAAATCTGGTGTACAGGCTGCTTGATAGGCTAATGCCGTTTGCTGTGTTTCATCATATAAATACGGGAAACTGTAAGAAAATGCTTGCGCATCTTCCACCATTTTCTCGGGACTATCATCAGGGTAATTCGCCACATCATTGGCATTAATCGCTATTACCGCTAACCCCTTTGACTGATAATCTTTAGCAAATTGCGCAAATTCTTTTTTAATTAAAACCACGTAAGGACAATGATTACAAATAAAAGCCACCAACACAGGCTTACCTTTAAAGTCTGATAATGATACTTGTTGCTTAGTAACAGGGTTTAATAAAGTAAAGTCAGGCGCAACAGTGCCTAATTCAAGCATGGTTGATGGTGTACGAGCCATAATAAAGATCCTTTTAATATAAAATTTATCGGCAATATTAAACCCATATCTAACAAAGTCATAGAAACCTTGTACTGAATTTTTCAACCTTGTAAGCTAAGCCTCAATTTAAAAAATAAAGACCCTAACGATGAAAATAATTACAGCAAACACCAACGGTATTCGCTCCGCTGCCAAAAAAGGCTTTTTTGATTGGCTAAAAAAGCAAGATGCCGATGTGGTTTGCATTCAAGAAACTAAGGCACAAGTTCATCAATTAGAAGACCCGATGTTTCACCCAGGATTTAGCTACTACCACGATGCGGTCAAAAAAGGCTATAGCGGGGTTGCGCTGTATTGTAAAAATGAACCCGATGAAGTCATTGTAGGCATGGGCAATGAGGAGTTTGATTTTGAAGGCCGTTATATTGAAGCGCGTTTTGGCAACTTGAGCGTAATCTCTTTATACATGCCTTCAGGCTCTGCAAAAGAAGAGCGCCAGCAAACCAAATACCGCTGCATGGATTACTTTATGCCTTTAGAAAAAACTGTACGGCATGAAACAATGCAAGGCGTGGATCTTAAAGTTTTACTCGGTAAACAAAGTGAAGAAACCTCATTTAAACAGCCAGAAAACACCTTTCTTATCCAACAGATGATTGACTCAGGAAGGGATTATATTATTTGTGGAGACTGGAATATCGCCCACAAAAACGAAGATATTAAAAACTGGAAAGGCAATAAGAAAAACTCAGGATTTTTACCAGAAGAGCGTGCTTGGTTGGATGTATTGTTTGATGATTATAAATTTGTCGATGCATTTCGAGAGCTAGAGCAAGAAGAACATTCATACACATGGTGGTCAAATCGAGGACAAGCCTATGCCAATAATACTGGTTGGCGTATTGACTATCATATTTTATCCCCCAGTTTAAAAGGAACAGTACAGAAAACCGAAATCTATAAAGACGAAAAATTTTCTGACCATGCGCCTTTAATTATTGATTACAACCTATAAATATCCACGACAACACGGAGTATACCTTGAACATAACAGACCTTCTTTTTGATAAAAGCAATTCAGACTCAATTTCAACCTTCGCCAATCAATTTGGTGTTAATGACACACAAGCAAAAGATGCTATTTCATCACTAGCCAAATCGTTATCCCGTGGCTTAGGCGCACAAACTCAATCAGAAAAAGGTATGGGCGGACTTTTTGACGCACTCAACACCGGTAAACATTCACGCTATATTGACAACCCTTCACTATTTGGTGAAGAAAGCACACGAAATGATGGCAACGATATTTTAGGTCATATTTTTGGCAACAAAGACGTTAGCCGCCATGTTACTAAACGTGCCTCAAAAGAGACGGGCTTAAGTGATTCTTTGCTCAAAAAAATGCTACCAATTGTTGCAACCATGGTAATGGGCGCGTTAGGCAAAAAAATGATGGGCGGAAACAACGCGCCATCTCGTCAACAATCAACTGGGTTCTTAACTAAAATGTTTGATGCTGATAATGATGGCTCAATGATTGATGATGTATTAGGCATGGCATTTAAGATGGCGTTTAAATAACTATAGTTAGTCACGGACAAGTGAAGAAATTTAATATGAGCTATTTTTACTCGTCAACCGAGTCGTGCAAAGGTATCAATAGTCATTTTTTATACCCATCACATATTTCCGTGGCTAAATTTAAAGTTTCCAACTTTATTAATACGTTACGCCAGTACTACCAGCCACTTCGCAAATAATTACTACTCTTTCAAGCTTCATCTTTTACTTTAAGACTGGCTCTATAGTTTCTGCAAGCCGCTTTAATACTTTTGGTGTTTTTAGTACATTACTAATTTCTCTAAAGGGGTTAGCTAAGTCATCCTTTCTATAATCTATATATGCTTCAGTGTAACGCGTAACTAAATCAGACCGATTAAGTTTAATAGCAGCAGCCAAAGAAAGTGCGATTCCTCTTTTATCACCGCTATTAAAAATTATCTCTGACTCCTTTAATGAGGTTTCATAGTCATTCCTTCTAAAAGCATCAACAGCAAGAGGAATATGAAAAAATCCCGGTGGGCGATAGCTCATAGAAATAGCCTCTTTAATTTCATTAACACCGTTCTGCCAATCACCTAAATTAATTTTATTCCAACCGATAGAAACAAGTACATCAGGTTTTGAAGGATTAAGCTCAATAGCCTTTTGATAAAGTTTCATAGCCTCGTTACTACGCCCCTTTACCATGTGATAATCGCCATAATACTTATAGGCCATGGCATTATCAGGGTCTAGTATCAGTGCTTTTTAAACGAGCTTAAAGATTGATCATAGTGAGAACTTCTGAGTATCGTATCTAAGTGTTTTTTTACACGCTCAGCATTATCTGGCGTAAGTTTTAATAAATTGGTATTTCTTTTTAGGGACAAGCGCTGCGCCTTCTGTTGCTAAAAGATAAAAATTGGTAAATTATATATAACACACCTTCGCTCTAAACTAAAATGACACCAATCAACTAACATTATCGCTAAAGCAAACACACAGATGAAATCACCTAATAAAATAGAGTCACCCTTCATTTATTGTATACTGATGTCAGAGGGGTCATGAATGTCAACAAGAAAAATTGAAGCATGCCAAACAAGCTGGGTAGAAACCTTAAAAGAGTTCACCAATCCTCGTGTTCTCACCATGCTTTTTTTAGGCTTTTCAGCAGGTGTGCCGATTTTGCTAATTTTCTCATCACTCAGTTTATGGCTACGCGAGGCGGGTGTTGAACGCTCTGCGGTAACTTTTTTTAGCTGGGCAGCTTTAGGTTATTCGTTTAAATTTGTTTGGGCACCATTGATTGATAAATTGCCTTTACCCTTGCTAACTAAATTGCTTGGTAGGCGACGCAGTTGGATGCTGGTCGCTCAACTTTTTATAATTGGTGCTATTTTTTGGATGGCACAAACTGACCCAACAATTGATGGCAATCTCACTTACATGGCTTTTGCGGCAATATTGTTAGGCTTTTCATCCGCCACCCAGGATGTGGTGATTGATGCCTACCGTATTGAGTCTGCTGACTCTGACTTGCAAGCCTTAATGTCATCCACCTATATTGCCGGCTACCGCATTGGCATGCTAGTCGCAGGAGCTGGCGCTTTATTTTTAGCCAGTTACTTTGGCTCTGATAAAGGCGCATATAATTATCACGCATGGCAAATGAGCTATATGATTATGGCAGGGGTGATGCTGGTAGGTATTGCAACAACACTGCTTATCCCTGAACCTAAAACACAACGTGCTGACGAATCACTTTATTCAGGCTCAGATTATTTTCGCTTTTTATTACTATTTGCCTTTGCCGTTGCTAGCTTTATCGCAGTATTTTATTTTAGTGTGGATTTTGCAAAAA
>JALSJU010000010.1 GCA_026989145.1 Thiotrichaceae bacterium | reverse complement strand
TTATTCGCTGCTATCCAAGGCATCATTTTACGCAACTTAGCACCGACAATTTCAATTTCATGCTCTGCATTATTACGACGATAACCCGTCATTGACGCATAATTTGATTGCCCTTCCAAAATAAAGCGTTTTGCATATTCGCCTGACTGAATATTTTCCAACGCTTCTTTCATCGCACGACGTGACTCATCGTTAATGACTTTAGGACCGGTTACGTACTCACCATATTCTGCATTGTTTGAAATTGAGTAGTTCATGTTTGCGATACCGCCTTCAAACATCAAATCAACAATCAGTTTTAGCTCGTGCAAACATTCAAAATATGCCATTTCTGGTGGGTAGCCTGCGTCGGTTAGTGTTTCAAACCCTGCTTTGACAAGTTCTACTGCACCACCACATAATACCGCTTGCTCACCGAATAAATCAGTTTCGCACTCATCACGGAAAGTTGTTTCGATAATCGCCGTACGACCACCACCTACGCCAGAAGCATAAGATAGTGCAATCTCTTTAGCATTGCCTGTTGCATCCTGATCAACCGCGATTAAATCTGGCACACCGCCACCACGAACAAATTCAGAACGTACCGTATGGCCTGGTGCTTTTGGAGCAATCATAATGACGTTTAGGTCTTTACGCGCTACGACTTGATTGTAGATAATTGCAAAACCATGAGCAAAGGCGAGGGTTGCGCCTTGCTTGATATTGGGTTCAATTTCATCGCGGTATAGAACTGATTGGAACTCATCGGGTGTTAAAATCATAACAACATCTGCACCAGCTACAGCTGTTGGTACATCCGCTGTTTTTAAACCAAATTCTTCGGCTTTTTTAATTGATGGCGAACCAGCACGTAAACCAACGGTTACATCAACACCAGAATCTTTTAGGTTCGCTGCATGCGCATGGCCTTGCGAACCAAAGCCGATAATGGCAACTTTAAGACCTTTGATGATAGATAGGTCACAATCTTTATCGTAATAAATATTCATTTTTAATATATCCTTTATTTCTTAAATAATTCAATTTGTGTCTGCACTTTTTTTGTTCAAGCTTTAAATCTTTAATGCATTAGAACCGCGTGTAATGCCCATTGCGCCTGATCGTACCACTTCGATAATTTTATGATCTTCCATCGTTTCAAGAAAGCCATCTAATTTATCGGGACGACCGGTAATTTCAATAGTGTACATTTTATTTTTTACATCAATCACATTGGCGCGAAAAATATCTGCCATTCGCTTAATGGATGCGCAAGATTCCATATTGGTCGCTGCCACTTTCACGAACATAATTTCACGTTCAATATGCGCATAATCTGACATTTCCATAACTTTAACCACATCAATCAGCTTGTTTAATTGCTTCACGATTTGTTCAATGGATGCATCATTACCTTGAGTAACTAGCGTCATTCTTGAGAGCGTTTCATCATCAGTTGGAGCTACCGTTAACGACTCAATATTATAGCCACGTTGCGAGAATAGACCAGAAACTCGTGACAATGCGCCCGTTTCGTTTTCCATCAGTATCGAAATAATATGACGATTTGCGCTTTCTTTGTAGCGTGTGCTTGTCTTAAACATGCTATTTCCCACCCTTCTTCTTACCTTGCATATCATCAATGGCATCTTGTTTATTTAGATACATTTCATCATGACCGTAACCTGCAGGAATCATCGGGTAAACATTGCCTTGCTCTTCAACGACAAAATCAAGAAAATGTAAGCGTTTAGTATCTTTAATCGCTTCCAGCAATGCGCCTTCAACATCGGATGGCTTTTCAATACGCGCGCCCACATGCCCATAAGCTTCTGCTAGTTTGACAAAATCAGGCAACGATTGATTGTAAGTCATTGCATAACGCTCTTCATAAAAGAACTCCTGCCACTGACGCACCATGCCCAAATAACCATTATTGAGGTTAATAATATTAAGAGGTAAACCATATTGTTTACAGGTTCCCAATTCTTGAATACACATCTGAATACTGCCGTCGCCTGTAATACATGTGACAGTTTCATCCGGGTGAGCCAGTTGAATACCCATGGCTGCTGGCAAACCAAAACCCATTGTGCCTAAGCCACCCGAATTTATCCAGCGATTCGGCTGGTTAAACTTGTAATATTGGGCGGCAAACATTTGGTGTTGGCCCACATCAGATGCGACATAGGCATCGCCTTTAGTGACCTCCCAAAGCTTTTCAACCACAAACTGTGCTTTGATAGTTTCATCATCTTGATCATAGTTTAGGCAATTCACCGCTTGCCAAGTTTTAATTTCTTTCCACCAAGCATCGTAAGCGGATAAATCTGGCTTGATTTTTTGTTCTTTCATGATGGCAAAGAGCGAGGTAAGCACCTCTTTAACATCACCTACAATAGGGTTATGCGCTTTAACATTTTTTGAAATTGTTGCTGGGTCAATATCAATATGAATCACTTTGGCGTAAGGTGAGAATTTTTTCAAATCACCGGTTACTCGATCATCAAAACGCGCCCCAACTGCGATGATTAAGTCTGCATTATGCATGGTGCGATTAGCTTCAAAAGTACCGTGCATGCCGAGCATGCCGATGTATTGTTTATCGTTTGATGGATAAGTACCCAAACCCATTAAGGTATTAGTAACAGGAAAGTTAAACAGTTGCCCGAATTGAGTTAACTCAGCATGTGCTTTTGATGACACCACACCGCCGCCCGCATACAAAATAGGTTTTTTAGCTTCAGCAATCATTTTTAAAGCGGTTTTAATTTGCTTTTTATTGCCTTTAATGGTCGGTTGATAAGAACGCATATCAACCGTCTTAGGGTAATCAAACGTGATTTTATCCACACCATTCGTTAGGTCTTTAGGAATATCAACCAAAACCGGCCCGGGACGACCTGAGGTTGCTAGATGAAATGCTTTTTTCATCGTCGGTGCAATATCTTCAATACTGGTAACTAAAAAGTTGTGTTTCACACAAGGACGAGTGATACCGACAATATCAATCTCTTGAAAAGAATCATTGCCAATTAACGCACGCGGGACTTGCCCTGTGATTACGACTAATGGAACAGAATCCATATACGCATCGGCAATACCTGTAACGGCATTAGTTGCGCCAGGACCTGATGTTACAATCGCCACACCGGGCTTATCCGTCGATTTTGCATAGCCTTCTGCACCATGCAAAGCGCCTTGTTCATGACGTGCTAAAATATGACGAATATCACCGCGATCTTCCGCTTTATAAAGCTCATCATAAAGGAATAAAACAGCACCACCTGGGTAACCAAAAATGGTATCGACATTTTCTGCCTTAAGACACGCTGTAAATATCTCTGCGCCTGATAATTTCACTCAGAAACCTCTGTATAATCAAACAAACTAAAGTGGCATCATAAACTGAAAAGTTTATTAAAACTACCCTGAAAAGCACTGTTTTCGGGGTTGTTGCATAAGCTTTTAAAAAGTGACTGTTTAATAAACAAAAAAAGGCCACATTTTCATGTGGCCCTCTTAAAAAATATGGTGGCTATACCGAGATTCGAACTTGGGACCCCATCATTATGAGTGATGTGCTCTAACCAGCTGAGCTATATAGCCAAAGGATTACGAATAAAATCCAAGGTGCGATAATATAGTGATTGTAGCATGGGGTGTCAACAGAAAGTATCTCAAAAAAACGATCTAACTGATGTAATATATCCACATGAATAAAGAAAAACGCTTTGAAATATTTCGTCGCTGGCGAGAAGACAACCCTCACCCTAAAACCGAACTCAACTATTCTACCCCCTTTGAGCTTTTAATTGCCGTAACTCTTTCAGCGCAATCCACCGATAAAGGCGT
>JALSJU010000009.1 GCA_026989145.1 Thiotrichaceae bacterium | reverse complement strand
AGCGTAGCAACTTTGTTATTTTCTATTTTCATGGGAATTCCGACTATTTTTAAAGAGGTAAATAAACAAAGTTTGCCATAGTTTTACTAAAACTAAAAGTACAGCATGTTATTCTTAATTCTTTATTTTATGATCATTATTTAGAGCATGTCCATAAAGCGTACAGCATATTCTTTTATCTTGTATCTAATTTTTCCTATTGTACTCTTTAGGCTTTATTGGCGTGGACGAGCCAACCCTGCTTATCGACAAAGAATTTTTGAACGATTGGGCTTTGTACAAGCCGACTCTGCTAAACCAATATTGTGGGTACATGCGGTATCGGTAGGTGAGACGATTGCGGCTCAACCTTTTATAGAAGGTTTAATCAGCAAATATCCTGAGCATCGAATTTTGCTTACCACGACGACACCCACAGGTTCAGATAGAGTCAAAGCACTATTTGGGGATAGGGTGGCGCATGTATATTTCCCCTATGATTTGCCCGATATTATTGCTCGTTTTATTAAGCGAATAAATCCGCAAGCTTTAATTATTGTGGAAACTGAAATTTGGCCAAACTTATTTTCTAAGTGTCATTCAAAAGCTATTCCGATTCTTATGATTAATGCGCGACTTTCACAACGCTCAACACAGGGGTATCAAAAAATAAAAGGTTTAATGGCTGAAACGTTATCTTGTGTCAATATCATCGCAGTACGCTCTGAAGAGGATAAGAGTAATTTTTTAACCTTAGGTGCAATAGAAAACCAGCTTGAAGTGGTGGGTAATATTAAGTTTGATTTTCGTTTAGATCAACAGCTCGTTAACAAAGGTTTGGCGTGGAAAAAGCAGTGGGGGGAGCAACGACCTGTTTGGGTCGCCGCCAGCACTCATGAGGGAGAAGATCAAAAACTGGTAGATATTTATAAGGCTGTAGTTAAGCACTTTCCCGAGTTAATATTTATATTAATCCCTCGACACCCTGAACGTTTTGATTCAGTGTTTGAGTTATGTGAGTCTTATTTCCCCACGCAAAGGCATAGTAAAATTGGCCAATCGGCTTATAAACACTTTAAAGGAAGTATTATTCTCGGTGATAGTATGGGCGAAATGCAAAGCTGGTTTGCGGCTGCAGATGTGGTATTTATTGGCGGAAGTTTAGTAGAAACAGGTGGCCATAACCCCTTAGAAGCTATCGCGCAAGGAAAGCCAGTAGTAAGTGGCTCACATATGTTTAATTTTTCTGACGTAGTGCCAGATTTACAAAAGAGAGGGTTACTATTTTCTTTTGAAAGTGCGGAAGCGTTAACTCGAAAAATAATTCTGTTATTTGAAAAGCCAGATCAAACTTTTAAAGTGAAAACACAAAAAATCATGCAGCAAAACCAAGGTGTTACTGCACAACTTTTAGCGTTATTTTCAGGAGTTTTAAAAGCAAAAAATTAAGCGTTGGCTTTTTCTCTTTGTATTTTAGCGGCTTTAGCTTCCATAAGTTCTTGTGGTGTCATGCCTTCTGTTGAAAGTGAGCCGGCTTCATTCTCCTCCTCTTCACTTTCCATATCCTGTAGGGATAAGCCCGCTAGAGGGTTATTTTCATCGTTTCCATCTTCGTCGTCATCATTAGAACTTACTGCATTCGCATAAACATTATCTTCAAGGTTCATTTTAACTTGCAGGTTACTTGGTGAGTCAGCATTTTTAAGGGCTTCTTCCAATGAGATAACCCCTTCTTTGTAAAGTCGGTAAATATGACTATCAAAGGTCTGCATGCCTTGTTCTTCTGACTTTTCCATAACCTCTTTAAGGCCCATAATATCGCCTTTAAGAATCATATCTTGAACGATAGGAGTGCCAATTAATATTTCTATCGCAGCAACACGTTTACCATCAATCGTTGGTATTAAGCGCTGTGAGATAAAGGCCTGAATATTGGTCGCAATATCCATAAATAACTGGTTATGACGCTCTTCGGGAAAGAAGTTAATAATCCGATCAAGCGCTTGGTTGGTATTATTGGCGTGAAGTGTTGATAAGCAAAGGTGGCCTGTTTCAGCAAAGGCCAGGGCATGTTCCATGGTCTCTTCGGTTCTGATCTCACCGATTAGAATAACATCAGGTGCTTGACGCAATGTGTTCTCAAGTGCATCTTCAAAGCTATCAGTATCGACCCCAACTTCACGCTGACTGACTAAGCATTTTTTATGCGGATGTACATACTCGATAGGATCTTCAATGGTAATAATATGACCCGTCGAGTTTGTATTACGGTGATTAATCAAAGCAGCTAGCGAGGTTGATTTACCAGAACCTGTACCACCGACGAACAACACTAAACCACGTTTCTTCATGATCACATCTTTAAGAATCTGAGGAAGCCCAAGATCATCCGCTTCAGGAACTTCAACTTTGATATTACGAATCACCATCGCAATATGGGTACGTTGTTTAAAAATATTGATTCGAAAACGACCGACATCAGGCTCATCTAAAGCGAGGTTCATTTCAGGCTTATGTTCAAATTGTTCCTGCTGGTCTTTACTCATCAAAGACGTCGCAATCTCATTGAGTTGCTCGGAAGTCATTTTCTCTTGGCTAAGTGCTTTCAAGGCGCCCTGAAATTTTGCAGCTGGCGGTGCATTAAAGGTTAAGTATAAATCTGAGCCATCATTTTGCACTAAGGTGCGTAAAAGTTGTTTGAAGTCCATCTGAAATCCCCTGTCTCACAAGCTTGAGCTTGTATTTATTTTTATTAGAAAAGTATTTTAAAACAGTGGAGGCGTGAGTCATAGCAAAAACCGATTAACAGTCGTTTATAGTTAATTAATAAAATTTTAACTGATAAACCCCTTAGCAATAATTTGCCTAAGTTTTAGCTAAGTTTCATCCAATACTATTGTTACAGATAGTTAAAAACACTTGTTAAACAAATGATAAGAGAGAAACATATGACAAAATTACTCATAAGTAGTTTATTGCTAATGGCCTCAAGCAGCCTATTCGCCGAAGGAAATCATAGTGGTGGGCATAAAAAGGGAGGTGATAATGCAGGTGCACATTGGATGGCGCCAGAAGCGGCTACAGCAATCCCCAATCCTGTTAAGTATGATGCAGCTTCCATTGATCGGGGTAAAAAATCGTATTTCTTGTACTGTGCTTCATGTCATGGTGCTAAGGCCGATGGTAATGGCTCAGCGGGTGCAAACCTAAAACCAAAGCCCGCTAACTTAAGCGTTATGGCAGGTATGCACCCAGACGGTGATTTTGCGTGGAAGATACAAAATGGTCGTGGCGCCATGCCGGGTTGGAAAACCGTATTATCGGATGCGCAAATTTGGGAGTTGGTCAACTACATTAAAAGCCTCAAAGCAGTGGGGCAGTCTGACACCATGAAAACTATGCAAGGCAAGATGAAAGACATGGATATTAGTAAAATGAGCAAGCCTGAAATTCTCGCTTTTATGAAAAAGATGATGCCTGATATGGATCACTCTGCGATGCCTAAAGAAAAGCTGCAACAGATGTTGACGATGATGAAGAGCAAAGTAACAGCAAGTGGTGGGCACTCTGATACTGATGGGCATCATAAACAAAAAGCACAAACTACTGTTAAAGCTGAGCCTAAAGAGCACGGTCATGATAAAGCGCATGCGCACTAGGAGAAAATAAAAATGATAACAAACTTAGATAATAAACGCCGTCGTTTTGTTAAAGGGCTTGCGGTCGGTGGAGCAGTTGCAGGGCTAGGCTTAACAGGTTGTTCTACAACACAAAGCCTATCATCTCAATCAACTAAAGCACTTAAAGCTAATCATGAAGCCGAGCTAACAGGTAAGGTTTTTAACCTAACAATTGATGAGCAACGGGTCAACTTTACCGGTAAAACACGTGTTGCAACAGCCATTAATGGCACGGTTCCAGGGCCAACCTTACGTTGGAAAGAGGGTGAAACGGTTACTTTAAACGTAACCAACAACTTGTCTGAAGTAAGCTCTATTCATTGGCATGGAATGATTCTAGATTACCGAATGGATGGTGTACCTGGGCTTTCATTTGATGGCATCAAGCCGGGCGAAACCTTTACTTACCGCTTTAAAGTGAATCAAAGTGGTACTTATTGGTATCACAGTCATTCGGGTTTTCAAGAGCAAACGGGCATGCACGGCGTAATAGTGATTGAACCGAAAGATGCTTACCCTTATAAATTTGACCGTGAGTATGTCGTATCGTTAGCGGACTGGACAGACGAAGATCCAAAGCGAGTCTACGGGAAATTAAAAAAGTTGAGCCATTATTATAATTTTAACGAGCGCACGGTGGGTGACCTGCTAAAAGATATAAAGAAAGATGGTTTAAGTAAGACTTTCGGTAAGCGCAAAATGTGGAATGAAATGCGCATGAGTCAACGTGATTTATCCGATGTGACAGGTTATACCTATACCTACTTAATGAATAACAGTACACCTCGAAAAGGCTGGCGTGGAGTATTTAAAGCAGGTGAAAAAGTCTTGTTACGTTTTGTTAATACCTCGGCAATGAGCTTCTTTGATGTACGAATTCCCGGCTTAAAAATGACCGTGGTTGCCAGTGATGGGCAATATATTCAGCCTGTTTCAGTGGATGAGTTTCGCATCGGTGTAGCAGAAAACTATGATGTAATTGTAGAACCTGATGGGTCCCAAGCTTATACCATTTTTGCTCAATCGTTAGGGCGGTCTGGTTATGCGCGTGGCACATTAGCGCCCAATGAAACGATGACTGCCGCTGTACCAAAGGTTGATCCTGTGCCTGATTTAACACATATGGATATGGGAATGGATATGAGCAATATGAGCGGTATGGATCATTCAGGCATGGATATGGGGGGGGGCAGTAAAAAGATGGATCATAGCAAAATGCAGATGGGAAATATGGCAGGTGGAATGGATTGTTCTGATCCGATGCATGCCTCAATGGCGGCCTGTAAAAATAAAGATAAACCAAAAATGGCAGGTATGGATCACTCCAAAATGAAAATGGGGGACATGTCAAAGATGGATCATAGTAAAATGAAGATGGGAAATATGGCAGGAGGCATGGATTGTTCTGATCCTATGCATGCCTCAATGGCAGCTTGTAAAGATAAATCTAAAAATATGGCAGGCATGGATCATTCTAAAATGAAAATGTCTAGCCCAATGAACGGCATGGACCATTCTGGTATGGACATGGGCGGTATGGATGGCATGGATAAGAGTAGCGCCAAACGTGTCAAACATGCCGCAACTGAGTACGGCCCGCATGTAGATATGCGTGCAGAAGCACCACGCTTAGGGATTAGTGATCCGGGTATTGGGTTGCGTAAAAATAGTCGAAAAGTACTTACCTATGCTGACATAAAAAACCTATACCCAACGAAAGATAAACGCAAACCCAGTCGAGAAATTGAACTTCACCTAACCGGTAATATGTCACGTTATATGTGGTCAATTAATGGGGTTAAATATGCTGATGCCAAGCCAATTGAACTTAAATTTGGTGAGCGAGTTCGCATTACTTTGGTCAATGACACCATGATGAGTCACCCAATGCATTTACACGGACTATGGAGTGAACTTGAAACAGGCGATGATAATTATTTGCCTAGAAAGCATACTGTTATTGTACAACCAGGATCTAAAGTTTCGTATTTGGTAACAGCAGATGCTCGAGGTCGCTGGGCATACCATTGCCATTTGTTGTATCACATGCTCGGCATGTTCCGTGAAGTTAAAGTGGTTTAGGAGAATAATAATGAAACAAACAACAAAACAGCTAATCAAAAAGGCAATATTATCGGTAACATTGATTAGCAGCGTAAGTTTACTCAGTAACTCGGCTTTCGCAAGAATGGAAGATGACCCCGTTGAAACAAAACTAATGCTAGATAAATTTGAATTAGGGCGTGTCGATGGTGATACCACAATGGCCTGGGAGAGCGGGCTTTGGATAGGTCAAGACCTTAATAAATTCTGGTTAAAATCATCGGGTGAGCAGGTTGCAGGTAAGATTGAGGGGACTGAAACACAATTTTTATATAGCCGTGCGTTAGATCCTTTTTGGGATATACAGGCAGGAATACGACATGATACAACCGCAGATGCAAAACGAAACTACCTGACTTTGGGCATACAAGGGTTAGCGCCTTATTATTTTGAAACGGATGCTTCGTTGTCGTTTAGTAAAAAGGGTCAAGTTAAGCTTAATGCTGCTTTTGAATACGAAATGATGCTAACCCAGAAATTAGTACTGTCCCCCGAGGTTGAGCTTAATGCTTATGCTAAAGATGATAAGCCAATGGGTGTCGCTTCTGGGCTTGCTGATGTAGAAGCTGGGATAAGATTACGCTATGAAATCAAACGTGAATTTGCGCCCTACATTGGCGTAAACTGGGCTAAAAAATTGGGCAGTACAGCTGATCTTGCTAAAGATGCAGGTGAAGACACCAGTGAGAGTAGCGTTGTATTAGGAATTCGTGCTTGGTATTAAATAGGCGCTAAGCGTAATAAATAAACGTTGCGAGTCGTTTATATTGCTGGCTGAAATTTACATTGTTTCAGCCAGCCTTTTTGGAATCATATTATGAAACAGTCACGTAGAAATTTTATAAAATCATTAAGTGTCACAGGGCTTTTAGCGCCTTTGGCAACACCGTTATTGGCTAAAAATACAGCGGTTAGCCTCAACACGTTTGTTGTCCCTGCCTTAGATAGAGGGGTTAGGAATGGTAATAATGTAACTTTTAAGCTGGCTGTTCAAGCGGGCAAAACATCCTTTTTTCAAGGGCTTGATACACCAACCATTGGCATCAATCAAAGTTACCTTGGGCCTGTGCTACGTGCTAAACGTGGGGATACGGTTAATATTCAGGTAAATAATGGTTTGAATGAAGTCACTACTTTGCACTGGCACGGTATGACGTTACCGGCAAATATGGATGGTGGCCCGCATCAAACCATTCAACCCAAACAAACATGGCTTTCAAGATTTAAAATCCGTCAAGAAGCAGCCACCCTCTGGTATCACTCACACGCCATGCACAAAACAGGCCCGCAGGTTTATCATGGTTTAGCAGGCATGTTTATTATTGATGATGAAGGCAGTGATAAGCTCGGTTTACCTAATGATTACGGAGTTGATGATATTCCTTGCATCATTCAAGATCGTCGCTTTAATCAAGATGCAACGCTCAGTTATATGAGTTCTATGCCGGATCGAATGATGGGAATGCAAGGTTCTATCGTATTAGTCAATGGGGTTGTAACGCCAACATTAGTTGCAAAGGAAAGTTTGATACGTTTGCGGTTACACAATGGCTCCAATGCCCGTACCTATAACTTTGCCTTTAGTGATGGTCGTCCGTTTCACGTGATTGCTAGTGATTGTGGCTTTTTACATAAGCCTTTTCAAACCAATAAAGTACGTTTAGCAGCGGCAGAACGGGTGGAGATTCTTATCGATTTATCCGATAAGAAAGAAGTAATACTACAAAGTATACCGAGTGCTAATGGCGGCATGATGCCGATGATGCAAATGAATAACAAAACATTAACGATTATGAAGATTGATGCACGCCAAGCCCAAACTTCAACGCGTAAAATACCGAATGTATTGCGTAATAGTAAGATCGACCTCAACCCAAAAGTGGTGACCACAACGCGCAGTTTCTCTTTGGAAATGGGCATGGGTGGCATGATGGGTGGAATGATGAATCGCATGGGAGGTGGAAATCGTGGCGGCATGTTCCGCATTAATGGTAAAAGCATGGATATCAAGCGTATTGATTTTCAAGTTAAAGCAAACTCCACTGAGGTATGGGAGGTCTCCAATAGCTCTATGATGGCGCATCCGTTCCATGTACATAATGTGCAATTTCGAATTTTAGATCGTAACGGCAAGCGCCCACACCCCAGTGAATCTGGCCTTAAAGATGTGGTATTAGTGCCACCTGGTGAAGCGGTACGAATTATTATGAAATTTCCCGAATACTCAGACGCTAAAATTCCATACATGTATCACTGCCATATTTTAGAGCATGAAGATCAAGGTATGATGGGGCAGTTCGTCGTAGTTTAAGGTTGTAGTCTAAATATTATCTAGGTTTCAGGCTTGCAAATTAAGAATACAAATTTTAAATGTTATTTAGGAAAAAAGAATGCATAGAAGAGAATTTTTAGTTTTTAGTTCAGTCACATCGTTATTGTTTGTTACGGGTTGTGGGGGGAATAGTTCCTCAAGGAACTCAACAAATCCCGCGGTGAAAACGTTGGCCTTACCGATACCAAAACTTTTAAAACCTACGATGAAAAATGGCATACAACATTACGACCTTGACATAAAAGAAGCTAAACACACTTTTTTTGAAGGTAAACTCACTGATACCTTTGCAATTAATGATAGCTCCTATTTAGGCCCTACATTATTACTGCAACAGGGTGATCGCGTGTCAATTAATTATAAAAATAACTTAAAAGAAACTATCACGATGCATGGGCATGGAATGCATGTGCCACCGACGATGGATGGTACGGCACATCAAGCGATTGCACCTAATCAGGCTTGGTCTCCACAATATACGGTGAATCAAAAAGCCTGTACAAATTGGTATCACCCTCACACGATGGAAAAAACAGCAGAACAAGTTTACCAAGGGTTAGCCGGTCTCATTATTGTTGAAGATGATGAGAGCAAGGCTTTAGATTTACCAAAACGCTATGGTGTTGATGATATTCCTTTAGTGTTACAGGATCGATATTTTGCAAATGGACAAATTGACTATAGTCCAAGTATGCGTGAAATTATGCATGGCTACACAGGCGATACCTTTATTGCAAATGGTGCTATTGAACCGACCTTGGATGTTGAAGCTAAGCAAATTCGTTTTCGTATATTAAACGGCTCAAACTCATCGGTTTATGAGTTAGGTTTTTCTGATGGTCGAAAATTCAAACAAATAGCAACGGACAATGGCTTTTTAGAAGCACCCGTTTCAATCTCACGTCTCAGGTTATCGCCCGCTGAACGTGCTGAAATAGTCATCGACCTTTCCGGTGATTTAAACCAAAGACTTGAATTCAAAGATTATCGGCATAGCAAAACGTTTATGACTATTAATGTCAGTAAATCAGCTACCCAAGTTACGACGTTAGCCAATAAACTTACCACGTTAGATCCAATAAATGTCGCATCAGCCGTTCGTACGCGTTCTTTTGTGTTTTCTGGGCGTAGAGGAAGCTTTCAAATTAATGGTAAAAGCATGGATATGAAGCGTATCGATGAACGAGTACCTCTGGGTCAAACAGAAATATGGGAAGTGAAAAATAATATGGGGATGGATCATAATTTTCACATTCATGCTACTCATTTTAGGTTGATAGAGCGAGATGGAAGTACATCAAACGTAGCTGAAAATGAAAAAGGTTATAAAGATGTTGTATTTGTGCCTGCCAATGGAACAGTCAAACTTCTGATTAAAATGATTGATTACACCAATGCGACGGTTCCTTATATGTACCACTGTCATTTCTTAGAGCATGAAGATCGAGGCATGATGGGGCAATTTGTTGTCGTGTAAGCATTACTGTACCGAGCTTGCACTATTGAAATAGTAGGAGGATAAAGATGGTAAAACAATTAATAATGCTAAGTTTTAGTAGTGTGCTTCTAAGTGCCTGCGGTAGTGCAGATTCGGATGAAGGAAAAACCGTAAAAATCGTGGAAACTGCTTCACATGTAGAAAAAAGTGTTAAAACTAGCGCGCAATCTAAGACAACGCGTTGGTACACCACGACTCAAGAAATAACAGGAAAACAGGTTTTTAAAGACAACTGTGCGAGCTGTCATGGTGATAAGGGACAAGGTTTAGTCAAAGAGTGGAAGAAAGCAGATGCAAATGGCAATTTTCCAGCACCGCCACTGAATGGTACGGCGCATGCATGGCACCACTCTAAAGAACTATTATTACGCACCGTTAATAATGGGGGAATTCCATTAGGTGGAACCATGCCAGCCTTTAAAGATAAATTAACGGATAAAGAGAAAGAAGCCGTCATTGCCTTTATTTCTAGCCTTTGGCCTGATAAAACCTACGCGATGTGGGCGCAGAGAAACTTGAAATAATATGCGTATTTTATTAGTAGAAGATGATGAATTGATAGGTTACGCGGTAGAGCGCGCTTTAAAAGATGATGGTCATGCGGTCGATTGGGTGCGTGATGGTGAGTCAGCGCTTTCATCACTCTATCTAGAAGCCTATTCATTAGTGCTTCTAGATTTAGGGCTTCCCATTAAGGATGGTTTAGAAGTTTTAGAGACCATGCGAAAAGCCAAGAAAATTATGCCTGTTATTATTTTAACAGCGCGAGACTCTATTGAAGACCGTATCAAAGGTCTTGACTTAGGCGCAGATGATTACCTAGTAAAACCGTTTTCAATTGATGAACTGCATGCACGAATTCGTGCCGTCGTTAGGCGTAATCAGGGCGCAGCAGACCCCGTACTGAAAAGCGCTTTGCTGCAACTTAATACAACAACCAAAGAGGTTGAAGTGGCTGACGAAGTTTTTTCACTCTCGGCAAAAGAATACGCTTTATTGCATGCCTTAATGGCAAATCCTGGCGCGATACTTTCAAAACAAAGCTTAGAAGATGCGCTGTATGGTTGGAATGAAGAAGTTGCTAGCAATGCAGTCGAGTTTATTATTCACGGCTTACGCAAAAAGCTCGGTAAAGCCGCTATCAAAAATGTTAGAGGCATGGGGTGGTTGGTGACAAAGTGATTAAAACGTACTCTCTCAAACGTGAATTAAATCGTTGGATTATTATTACAGCCTTACTCTTTGTATTATTGGCTGGCGCAATTTCTGGGTGGGTTGTTTTTAAGCAAGCTCGTGAGCAACAAGACCACACATTGCTTGAAATTGCTGCATTGATTAAAGCAGATTCGCTTAAAGAGTCTAAATATTTACACCATGATATTAAAAAGAATACAGTAATTATTAATGAGCTTGGTAAAAAGCAGCACATACCTATCGTACCGATGGAAACACCCAATGGCTTTCACACAATGCAACTGGATGGCAGTCAATGGCGCGTATTTATTACGAGTCAGCCAGAATCTAAACGGCGTTTTTCAATTGCACAACAAACGGAACAACGTGATGAAATTGCTTTAAGCAGTAGTTTAAGTGTGTTTTTACCGATCGTTATTCTGGTTGGCTTAATGCTCTTGATGATTAATTATATCATTAACCGCCAATTTCGATCACTTGCAAAGCTAACGGATGAGTTAGAGCAACAAGAGGCAATCAAGCTATTCAAATTGGATGCAAAAAAAGTACCAGAAGAAATTAGCCCATTTGTGAACTCAATCAATAGTTTATTATTACGTGTCTCTAAAACCGTACAAAAACAACGTCGATTTATTGCCGATGCCGCGCATGAGTTACGCACCCCAATTGCAGCCTTATCGTTACAGGTTGATAATCTTGATAAAACGCTCGATCAGGTTGATAGAGAATCACGCCAACAAGATTTACAAAAAAGTTTACTGCGCTTAAGAACCTTAGTGAATCAATTATTAAACTTAGCCCGTCTACAAAGTGAAGATAGTACGGCTAAAACAGAAGTGGTATTTAACACCTTAGTGTTTCAGGCGATAGAAAATCTTTTTCCATTGGCAGAACAAGCGAATATTGATTTAGGCATTATTAAACAGGATGAAAATCTTGTCGTCTATGACCAGCAAGATCGTTTAGGGCAGCTTGTGTATAATGCTATAAATAACGCCATTCATTACTCACCACAAGGAAGTCGTATAGACATTACACTTGTCAAAGAGATCAATAATGGCACTGAAAGTTTACTTTTTTGTATTGATGATAATGGTATTGGTATACCCGAAGGTGAGCTAAAAAGAGTTTTGCAGCCATTTTATCGTGTACAAGAAAGCCATCAACCCGGCAACGGTCTAGGGTTAGCCATTAGCCAAGAGATTGCCCAAATACTCGGTGGTAGCATTGAGCTAAGTAATCGAACCGAAGGAGGGCTTAAATTTTGTTATCGTCAGCCTTTAGTAAAACCTGAATCTGTGATTCCACTTCGGCACAGAACGTAAAATATTGATTCATCACGGACTCAGGTAAAAATAAGGTCCAGCTAATTCCCAACTAAGTTCTCTCCCTTAATATTCTTTCAACGCAAACAAAAGCGTTTAAAACTTCATAACTTAAGGATATTAAACATGAAAACACGCAATACTAAAATTAGCACTTTATTAACGACTACAATCCTAGCTGTATTTCTAGGCAGTGCCCCTCTAGCATTAGCTGATAGTGACGTACCGCATGTGAAAAAAGAAATGAATAAAGATCATGAACATACACTTAGCCAAAATTCAGAAAATGATCCACTATTCGAAAAGCTACCTGAAGGAAACTCGGGTGATAAGCATGAAATTGGTAATTCTGAGAATGGGCCACAGAATGAAAAGTTACCTGTAGGTAATAATAAAGATGGGCATCATGATGTAGAAATTGATAAAAGATAAGCAATAAAATCAATGAGCTAAGAGGTTCATTCCTTAGCATTATGAAAGCCAGCCTTAGGGCTGGCTTTTTGGTGGGTTGTTACTAAGTTTCAGCTAAGTATTCAGGAGTATTGTAATCAATAGGTCGTTTTGTGACCTACTACGAATAAAAGGAGATTTACAATGAAAACAAATTTAACAACAAAAAGCTTGAGTTGTGCATTACTGGGGTCAAGTTTTTTAATCTTAAGTGCTTCTGCCACAGCTGCTACAGGAACAACACCACTAACTTCAACAAACGTGAATTTTACCGTTTCAGGACAAGTCAATCGTGCTATGACTTTTGCTGATAATGGTACAGATTCTGATACATTATTTGTGGATAATACTAATAGTGGCTCGCGAGTAAGAATCGTAGGTAAAACAAGCCTAGGTTCAAACGCATCTGCTGGAATTAATATTGAAACACAGTTTGAAGATAATAAAGGCTCAGCGCTTGATATTGATGGTGCTAATAATAACAACGTTTTTACCTCCCGCAAAAGAGACTTATGGCTCAAAGGAGGCTGGGGTAAGCTCTCTTTAGGCAAAGGTGATGGTGCTGCCAATAACACTTCTGAGGCCGACAACTCGGGAACATGGGTTGCAAATAATGCCGGTGATTTTTTACATGGTGGCTTAAGTTTTGCTGATAAAACAGGCGCTAAAGTCATAAAAATGGGAAAAGTCTTTAGCGATTTTGATGGTTTTAGTCGTAATAATCGTATTCGATATGATTTACCAACGTATGGCCCAATTGGTGTGGCTGTAAGTAAAACTGGGCGTGGTTCTGAAATTGGTCTTAGTTATAATCAACCACTAGGGGCTGGTGCAAAGTTAACCAGCCGGCTTGGGTATGTGAAAGAAAGTAAATCAGACTTTAAACAATTAGGTTTATCTGTTTCATACCTTATGGCTAATGGATTTAATATAACAGGTCACTATGGTAAACGTGACCCTGATAACACATCTGTTGACCCAAAAGGTGCTTATCTTAAGGTGGGTAAAAAAATGGGCGGCGCAAAAAACCATATGGTCTCATTGGGATGCCATGTGGTAAATGACCTAGCAAAACTTGGTGATAAAGCGAAACGAGTTAATGCATCTTATGTGTATTTAATGCCAAAAAGACGCATTGAGATTTTTGGCGACATCCAACAAGCAAAGTTAGAAAGATCTGCGGGTGATTTAGAAGCATTGAATACGGTCTCTCTAGGTTCACGGATCAAATTTTAAGAATAGCATTTGATGTTATCTTCAAGATTGAAGTATTTGACTCTTTGACAACACTTATTAGGTCTTATAGTTTAAATTTGTTGACGAGGTTTTGACTCTCCTTAGTAATATATTTAAATACCTAAGTCGAAGAGGCAAGTACTTCATTTTAAACTTAACCAGCTTTTAAGCTGGTTTTTTTATGTCCGTTCTATACACAAATGGTGTAATGCCTTTAACCTGAATCCGTGACTTCACTACGGCACAGTACGCAAGATATTGATTCATCACGATTTTAAAAAAGACCCGCTTAACCATGGGTGAAGCTAAGATTTTTTAAAATCTCGTGCTAAACTAATATCTTACGCACCTGTTACCCGTATTGAATTCATGGATTCAGGTTTAATTTAAAAATAAGCTTTTTATTGACGCATCTAATTATCAGCTAAGTATCTTCCCTTATTATTACCTCAACGCTAAACAAACAAGAGCGTTTTTAAAACAACTTTAATTTAAAAATAATTCAGGAGAATTAACATGAAAAATCTAATTATCAAAAGTGGACTTGCAGCACTTATCGTATTAACAGCAAATCCTGCAATGGCATTCGAGCAGATCAATAACGAAAATGGTTATGATTCTGCATTCAGAAATGGTTGGGTGGAGCAATCACAGGCATTACCGGTTGCATCATTTCGTAGTCACGTTGGACATGAGCTAAAGTTCAGTGGTGGGAATGAGAATGATGGTGGAGTGATCACATCAACAGCTTTAGATACAGATCATCATGCAACAAGCAATACCAGTGATCTATTTTCAATTGACTACATGAGTAAAAACTAGTCATTGGCACAGTAAACTAAAAGCTGGAAGGATTAATACCTTCTGGCTTTTTTATTTAGAAGAAAATTTTTGTATAAAAAGAAGTGGCAAGAAATCAATTCTCTTCACATATCTTCTTGCACTGATTTCCAGGAGGGAATTATGTATAACTTTTCTACATTATTGGCAGGTGATTTAGAATCTATTGAGCCAAATGTTATTAACGCATTAAAAGATGAAGGTTTTGGTGTGTTGACCGAGATTGATATTCAACCAACGTTAAAAAATAAGCTGGGTGAGGATATGGAGCCTTATAAAATATTAGGCGCTTGTAACCCACCTTTAGCGCATCAAGCATTGATGGCAGAGCCTGATATCGGCTTGTTATTACCCTGTAATATTGTGTTACGCACGGTAGCAACAGGAGTAGTAGTTTCGTTTATGGACCCAGCAGCGGTATTTACATTAGTTGATAGACCCGATGTAGAAACACTCGCGCAAGAAGTTCGCCAACGGTTGCTTAGGGTTAGATCAGCTTTAGGTGGTGACTTCACTCACTAATCACTAAATCTATAAACAAAATAAGGTAAGGGAGGACATGTTATGAAACAGCTTAAAGATCCAGTTTGTGGGATGGAGGTTCAAAGCGATAGTCAATTTACTATGGATATAGCTAACAAGAATTATTACTTTTGTAGTAAACACTGCCTCAATACTTTTAAGGATAAGCCTAAAATTTTTTTAAAGGGAGCCGATAAGAAAGATAATTTTCAACAGCAGTCACATAAGCATGCCGTAAAAGAAAAAGCAGATTGTTGCGGTAGCCAAATGATTGCAAGCGAGGAAAAGGGCAATGGCGTTTACTATTGTCCTATGCACTGTGAAGATGAAAAGACTTATCCAAAACCGGGTGATTGTCCTGTCTGCGGCATGGACTTATTGGAACAACCCAGCTTGAGCGTTAGTGATTCGCAATACACCTGCCCGATGCATCCAGAAATCATTAAAGATGAGGCTGGCGATTGCCCAATTTGTGGAATGGATTTAGTGCCGATGGCTCCAACCGAATCAAATGAGCAAAAGGCGTATCAAGAGCTTGTGCATAAGATGAAGGTAGCCACCCTATTTACGGTGCCGGTGTTCTTAATTGCGATGGCTGATTTAATCCCCGGCAAACCTTTATTAAATCTAATGAGTCAACAAGCGTGGAATTGGTTGATGTTTTTTCTCACCTTACCGGTGGTCTTTTATGCTTGCTGGATGTTTTTTGAACGTGCCTATAAGTCAATCGTAACTATGAACCTTAATATGTTTACGCTTGTAGGTATCGGCACAGGTGTGGCTTTTGTGTTTAGTATTATTGCGATGTTATTTCCTGATGTTTTCCCTGATCAATTTAAAACAGAGGAGGGTACAGTTTTTCTTTATTTTGAAGCAACTGCGGTTATCTTGACCTTGGTTTTACTTGGTCAATTGTTAGAGGCTAGGGCGCATAGCCAAACGAGTGGCGCACTTAAAGAGTTATTGAAATTAGCTCCCTCAGAGGCAGTAATCGTTGAAAATGGTGAAGAACGTGTTATCTCAATTCATGAAATTAAAGAAGGTGATTTTTTAAGAGTAAAGCCAGGTGATAAGATTCCCGTTGATGGAAAAATCACAGAGGGAAAAAGTAATGTTGATGAGTCGATGATTTCAGGTGAGCCAATTCCAGTCGATAAATCAGAAGGTGACAAAGTAAGCTCAGGTACAATCAATGGCAACAAATCATTCGTCATGGTGGCACAAAGAGTTGGTGCAGATACGTTGTTATCACAAATTATTCAAATGGTTAATGATGCTAGCCGCTCACGAGCGCCTATTCAAAAGCTAGCTGATACGATTTCAAAATACTTTGTTCCAATCGTTATTGGCGTAGCGCTAATCACCTTTTTTGTGTGGGTTCAATTTGGTCCAGAACCTGCTTATGTCTTTGGCTTTGTGAATGCTATTGCAGTATTAATTATTGCGTGTCCTTGTGCATTGGGTTTAGCCACACCCATGTCGGTTATGGTTGGCGTTGGTAAAGGCGCTCAATCAGGGATTCTCATTAAAAATGCAGAAGCCCTAGAGACAATGGATAAGGTTGATGTATTAATCACAGATAAGACCGGAACCATTACGGAAGGTAAGCCTTCAGTAGAAAAAGTCTTCGCACTCCAAGGTGAGGAAAGCGACACGCTATTGCAGCAAATTGCCTCACTTAATCAGTATAGTGAACACCCTTTGGCAGAAGCCATTGTTAAATACGCTAAATTACAATCGCTTAGTCTTAATGAGGTTGATGACTTTGAAGCAGTTGCCGGTAAAGGTGTGATAGGAATACTTGATAAAAAACAAATATCTTTAGGTAATAAAAAACTCATGACCCAAATGGATGTGAGTATCTCAGCTGAGTTAGACAGTGAAATTTTAGCTGAACAAAAACTTGGTAAAACAGTGTCTTATATCGCTATTGATAAAAAGGCAGTGGGTTATGTGTCGATTTATGATGCGATTAAGAAAAGCAGTAAAGAGGCAATAACGCAACTTATTGATAGTGGTGTAAAAGTTATCATGATGACGGGGGATAATGGCAATACGGCCAAAGCCGTAGCAGATGAGCTAAAATTAACAGAATACGTAGCTGACTGTTTACCCGAAGATAAACTTAATAAAATTAAAGATTTACAGTCACAAGGTTTATTAGTCGCAATGGCCGGAGATGGGATTAATGATTCACCTGCACTTGCTCAGTCGAATGTCGGCATTGCTATGGGTACAGGCACCGATGTGGCTATTGAAAGCGCTGAAATCACTTTGGTGAAAGGGGATCTGCAAGGCATAGTAAAGGCCAAAAAACTCAGTCATGGGGTGATGAAAAATATTAAGCAAAACTTATTCTTTGCCTTTATTTACAATATCTTAGGCGTGCCTGTTGCGGCGGGTGCTTTATATCCAGTGTTTGGGTTACTACTGTCACCAATGATAGCGGCTACAGCGATGAGCTTTAGTTCTGTATCAGTCATTGTGAACTCACTACGATTGCGCAGTATTAAACTATAAGTTGAATCAGCAAGTTAGTCTAAAAGAATAATTGCTCTTCCAAGGTCTTACCGCGACTAAGCTGGCGGTAAGACCAGTTCTTTTCTGATAAACGCATCAATATGTTTGCATCTAAGTTGGGTTCTTTTAATTCACTGTATTCGATAATGTATTCATTTTTTTGTGGGTTATGAATTACGATTACTCCGCTCAGTTGCTGGAGTGTGTTGATGACTTCGGTAGCAGGGTAGCTTTCTAGTTGTAAGGTTATGAATTGGCTCTTATTTGTTGAATGTGAAGCATCTAACAGCGTACTTTGTATCGTGCCTTTCTCTAGCATTAACACTTGTTGACATAGACGACCGAGTTCATTCAGGTCATGTGAGCTGATGATAAAGGTTGTATCAGTGGTTTGCTCGGCTATGATACTGCGTATGGTTCGTGTGTTTACGGGGTCTAGCCCTGCTGTGGGTTCGTCTAAAAAAACGAGTGAAGGTTTACCAATAAAGGATTGAGCGATTGCGACGCGTTTTCCCATGCCATGACTCAAGGTTGTAGGCTTGTGATTAAACTCGGTTTTTAAATCAACGGCTTCTAGTACTCTGAGCGCTTCACTGTTCGCATCCTTGCTACTAAATCCTTGTAGTTTTGCGTAAAAACTTAGTTGTGCACCAATGCTGAAGCTTGGGTCGAGTTGCGCATCTTGCGGTAGCGCAGAGACTTTACCGATGAGTTTAGTAGCGCCAGGTTTGTGCCCAAAAAGACTTATATTTCCAGAGCTGGGATGAAGATAGCCACATAATATATTGAAAAGTGTTGTTTTCCCCGCACCATTTGGGCCAACTAGTCCAATAGGTTCGCCGGCATCAATGCTAAAGTTGATGTTATCGAGTACCTGCTTTTTCCCAAAGTTGTGGTTAAGATTCTGACAAGTAATGATTGGCTCATTCATAGACTTTTACTCACCATAATCCAACGTCCAATGGCTAAGAAAACGACCGTTTGTATGAGAGGCAGGGCTGCTAATTCTAAAGGGATTAAGCCAGATACCTTGGCAATATCAGCGTTATAAAAGCCGAGAATGAAAAGTTGCAATAACTCGAGAATAGGGGCATAGGTACTGAGCTTACTGATAATAGCTGACAAGACAATCATAATGAGTATCGCCCACATAATGGCTTGGCGAGCCGAGTTTAGTTTGGCCGAAAGCAGCGCCATTAAGGCATTGTAAGGTAGTAAGATAATGACTAAGTTAAGCAATATCGTGGTAGCAGTGGTAAAAGCCAGCGTTATTAAAGATGCATCACGATAGAGTGTTAAGCCTAGTGTTGTAATTAATGTAAATAGAATAATTAATAGTTGAATGAAGCTAACCGATAAGAAACGACCAAAAAAGATATTATCGCGTGTGGTGCGCAAGGTGAGAAAGCGCAAGGTGCCACGTTTTCTATCTGAGCTTGTTTGATCCGCAGCAATGGCGATGCTTAATAGTGGTAACAATATAATGGCAATTTGCCAATAAACTTGAAACTCGATGATTGGCCACTTTATTAATGAGCCAAGGCCGAGAAAGTTAGTAAATGCATTACTTTGATCTTGCCCTGTTTGCAATACAAATTTAGCCGCTAAACGAATTGGGTATAATAAGATTAAGCCCCAAACTGCCAATAAAGTGACTAATGATAATAGCCCTTTACGGCTTGCAAATAACCGCTTTAATTCAAACTGAATGATCAGGTATAAATGTTTTAATGAGAGTGACATAGGAGAATTGTAGCAGATGATTGTGGTTTTATTATGGCTTGTTGTGAGCTTGTTTTCGCTTTAGGTGTTTGATAATAAAGCGGGCAGGGTGACAGTATTTTATGTGGCTTTGTTCACTATGTTGGCTTTGTTGTAGCTTATTATTCAATAAGTTACTCAAAAGGTTTGCACAGTAAGCACTGGTGGTTAAACCACGTGAGCCGAAACCGCCTAAAACAAATAAACCTGTTTGATATTCTGCTTCTGCGTACTCTTTATATTGTTTGCCTTGGTGTAAGTCGTGATAAGTTTTATGGTAAAAGGCTTGATCAGGCAATGCGCCGACATAAGGGAAGCGATCTGGTGTTGTCATGCGTACCGCAGTATGTCCGCTTTCACAGGCTACAAAAGTTTTGGCAATATTGGGTAAATAGCGTTGTAAGTTAGTAAGGTTTAGCTCATCAGATTTGTTGTTTAATTTCGGGCTACTAACCTCACGCTCGAAAGTGGCACCAAAAACATGCTGTGTATTTACCTGACTATTTACTTTTCTATCAACCGCTGGCGTTAAATAACCTTCATGACCTATAATTGTCTTGAGATTTTTAGTGCTTATCGATGCTTCTGCCAGTGTTGTTTGACCCGCTACAGCCATGCCTGCAAGAAAATTGGTTTGTTGAAAGCCCATCAAGTCTTTGCCATTGGCAATAATAACCACCTCACTTTGGGCGATTGCTTGTTGTTTATGATTAAGCACTTGCCACATATTATCTTTATTAACTAACTCAAGTGCTTGCGTTTGATATTTCACCGTACAGTTTTGGTGATTTGCCAAAGCCTTAGTGAGGCTGCGGGGGTTAACCCAAGCGCCTTTGGGGAAGTAAGAGGATTTGTACGGTAGAGAAATACCTGCGGTTTTAGTGGTTTGTTGTTCATCAAGTAGTTGAATAAAGTTAGATGCTAAACTACGATTTTGTAAGGCATACCAGCGTTTTTCTTCACGTTTGTTATGAGTTATTTGTAACACACCTGAAGAGTCCCATTCGATGATTTCTCCGCGTTTTTCAAGTGTGTTAATGAGGTCAAGCGTATATTCGAAGGCATGGCGATAAAAGTCTTCACCTATACTGGGTAACGCCGTCATTTTGGGTGAGATTACCCCCGCTGCATTACCAGATGCTTCTGTTGCTAGTGCCTTATGTCGTTCTAATAAGGTTACTTTCCAGCCTTGCTCGCAAAGGTGCCAGGCGATTTGACAGCCGGCTATACCACCACCAATCACGATAGCCTGTTGTTTTTGCCAGCGATAGCTTGGGTATTTAAACCAAGGTTGGTTTTTTTTGGGCATATTTTTGTATTAATATAAACTTATGAGCGTATGCCAACGCCTTTTTTAAGTAGGGTGTATGCAAATGCGTAAAACACTACGATAAAGACAATTAGCAAAGAAAAACTTGCCCAAGGGCTAATATCTGACACGCCCAAAATGCCGTAGCGAAACCCGTTTACCATGTACAGTACTGGGTTCGCTAAGGATATGGTTTGCCAAAAATCAGACAACATATTGATTGAGTAAAATACGCCGCCTAAATAGGTAAGAGGCGTCAGCACAAAGGTAGGAATAATCGTTATATCATCAAAGCTTTTGGCGTAAACCGCATTCACTAGCCCTGCGATAGAGAATAACATTGAGGTTAAAATAACAATGGCGATGGTGATGAATGGGTGCGCGATGGTTAACGATGAGAAGAATAAGGATACGATGGTAACAATTAAGCCAACGATCAAGCCCCGCGCCATTCCACCGCCAATGTATCCCATTAAAATCACATGATTGGGTACGGGAGAAATCAACATTTCTTGGATGTGACCAAACATTTTAGCGGTGAAAAATGTTGAGACGACGTTTGAGTAGGAGTTGGTAATCACCGACATCATAATTAAGCCAGGAATAATATATTCTATATATTTAAAACCATCCATATCGCCAATTTGGCTACCGATAAGGTTGCCAAAAATAACAAAATATAGCGTCATGGTGATGGCAGGTGGGACTAAGGTTTGTAACCAAATGCGTAAAAAACGCATTACTTCTTTTAAGAAAATAGTTTTAAAGGCTATGATTTTTTGTGTGCTTGTCATGGGCTTACCTCATTTTTATTATTGTCACTATTAACAAGCTTTACAAATAACTCTTCTAAGCGGTTGGTTTTATTGCGCATACTGGTTACACGAATATTATGTTTACTTAATTGTTCAAACAAATAATTTAAGGAGCGTGATTTATCCAGCTCAACTTCAAGTGTGGAAGCATCCCGCTGGTTTAAGGTAAGTTCGCAGTCATTCGGTAAACTATTTAGAGGCTCTTTCAAGTCAAGTACAAAGGTTTCTACCTGTAAACGTGAGAGTAATTCTTTCATGCTGGTGCTTTCAACCACCTCGCCTTTATTGATGATCGCAATGTTTTTACACATGCTTTCGGCTTCTTCTAAATAATGTGTGGTGAGGATGATGGTGGTGCCGGATTGATTGAGCTTGGTTAAGAACTCCCACATGGATCGGCGTATTTCGATGTCAACGCCCGCTGTTGGCTCATCTAATATTAATAATTTCGGTTGATGGACTAAGGCACGGGCAATCATCAATCGACGTTTCATACCGCCTGATAAATTTTGCGCCTGATCATTACGCTTATCCCATAAATCAAGTTGAGTGAGGAGTTCCTTAGTGCGTACTTTTGCCGTAGCACGATCAATACCGTAATAACCCGCCTGATTAATAATAATTTCTTGTATGGGTTCCCAAATATTGAAATTAAATTCTTGTGGGACTAAGCCGATATATTCTTTGACTTGCTCGCGCTGGGTATCAATATTGTTGCCAAATACCTCCACATCACCTGCGCTTTTATTCACTAAAGAACAAATGATGCCAATGGCGGTTGACTTACCCGCACCGTTTGCGCCTAGCAGAGCAAAAAAATCACCCTGTTCGACTTCAAGGTTAATTCCTTTAAGTGCTTGAAAATCATTATCGTAAGTTTTTTTAAGATTTGTTATTTTAAGTGCATAGGTCATTGGTTTATGATGTGGCATGTTAGGGCTAAAAACAATAGTAAAAAGGTTGAAAAATGAGTAATTGGTTTGTTTATATGTTGCGCTGTGCAGACAATAGTTTGTATACGGGGGTTACAACTGATTTAGCACGACGAGTCAATGAACATAATGGTGAAAAATCGGTGACGCGCTATACCCGTGTACGCCAACCTGTAGCGTTAGTCTACCAAGAAAGTGCTGACTCCCGCTCACATGCTTGTCAGCGAGAAGCACAAATTAAAAAATTAGCTAAAGCCGAAAAGGAAGCGATGTTGGAGTTGTAGCCTTGCTATATCTTGTTTTTAACTTTATTTTATAGAGAAGGCCTTTCTAAGTCTTCTAATGACCAACGTGGCTGTGGTTGAATAACGGCTTCTTCAGTTTGACCGGCTTGCAAGCGAATCGCACCGGCATACGCAATCATCGCGCCATTATCAGTACAAAACTGCATTCTTGGGAAGAAAATATCGGCATCAAGTTCAGCCAGCTTTTCACGTAAACGGGTGTTTGCGCCTACGCCACCGGCAATTACTAAGCGTTGTTTTTCGCCATTTTGATGATCAGGACCTTCATCGGAAAGGCTATCAAGCGCACGGCGGCATTTTATAAATAGCGTATCGACGACAGCTTCTTGAAATGCATGCGCGATATTGGCTTTATCTTGCTGTGTTTTATCTGATTTGTTCCATGTGGTGAGTGCGAAGGTTTTTAAACCACTGTAACTAAAATCCAGCCCACCTTGACGAATCATCGGACGAGGAAATTTATAAACATCGGCTTTACCTTGTGTTGCTAACTCTGCCAAAATTGGACCGCCGGGGTAACCTAAGCCGAGCATTTTCGCGGTCTTATCAAAAGCTTCTCCTACCGCATCATCCAGTGACTCGCCCATGATTCGATAATCACCGATGGCTTTAACGTCTACCAACATGGTATGTCCACCAGAGACTAATAGTGCCACAAACGGAAATACTGGCGGGTTGCTTTCTAACATCGGTGCGAGTAAATGGCCTTCCATATGATGTACCGCAACCGCAGGAATTTTTAAGCCCCAAGCCAAAGATCGACCTACCGATGCACCTACCATGAGCGCACCAATTAACCCTGGACCGCTGGTGTAGGCAATTCCATCAAGATCAGTTAATGCGAGTTCGGCCTGTTGTAGTGCTTCTTTAATAAGTGGTGTGATTTTACGAATATGATCACGCGAGGCTAACTCAGGGACGACCCCACCGTATTCTGCATGAAGTGCTACTTGTGAATAGAGTTTATCGGCCAGTAGTTGTTGAGTAGCAGTATCATAAATAGCGATACCGGTTTCATCACAAGAGGTTTCGATGCCTAGAACTTTCACTATATTACTCCGTCACTTTTATTGATGAAACGGGCTTAATCATAGCAGTGTTGGGCAGGTGTTTGAATACATCTTGATAGCTGTTGCTACTCGTAAGCAGGTTAATAATTTCAGGCAGTGGCTCAGCACATATTTCAAGATAATCCACTTCCTGTGGAAGTGTAATTGGAAATGCTAATTGTTCTCTAGGTGGGAGAAACTGGGCATTTATATTTGTATTGTTTCCACGAGGATCAACCCGATACCACGAACTAAACTCATCGAGATAAACTGCGTTTAAGCCATGTAAACAGAAAGGTGAGGTGTTGCCATCCATGCTTAAACATTGATAACAAAAGCCTGTGGGGATTTTATTAGCACGCAATAAAGCCGCTAATAAATGGCTTTTAGCGAAACAGAAGCCCGTTTTGTGTGTGAGAACATCTGTGGCTTTAACGGTTACAGGATTTAATTTAAATTCACCGCTGTGCTTGATATTGTCGCGCACCCATTCAAAACAGTTTTTGGCAGTTTCTGTTGTCGATTGAGAGGCTAATCTTTCAGATAATTTCTGGATTGCTGGGTTTTGCCAATCAATAACAGAGCTAGGTTTTAAATAAGGGAATAAATAAGGTTTCATGAGGCGATTAACTGTTGTCAGCGTTATAAAAGTACAACATCAAACTGTTCTTGCGTGTACAAATTTTCTGCTTGAAAACGAATCGGTACGCCAATAAATTCTTGCAGTTCTGCCAAGCTGTCTGATTCTTCATCCAGCAGTAAGTCAGTCACATCTTGGGATGCCAGTACCAATAACTCACGCGCATCGAATTGGCGAAACTCACGTAAAATTTCACGAAATATTTCATAACAAACGGTACTCGCTGTTTTGATATAACCACGGCCTTCACAGGTTGAGCATGATTCACACAGTACATGTTCGAGTGATTCGCGGGTGCGCTTGCGGGTCATTTCGATTAATCCTAAACTGGATAAACTCGTGACGGAGGTTTTAGCGGGGTCGTTTTTAAGTGCTTTTTCTAAGGCTAATACTACTTGTTCTTTATGGACCTCATCATGCATATCAATGAAATCTAGAATAATAATACCGCCTAGGTTTCTTAGCCTTAACTGACGAGCTAAAGCTTGTGCTGCTTCAAGATTAGTTTTAAAGATGGTTTCTTCTAAGTTTCTGTGCCCAACAAATCCGCCGGTGTTAACATCTATCGTTGTCATTGCTTCGGTTTGGTCAATAATCAAATAACCACCAGATTTTAATTGCACATTTCGTTTTAAAGATTTTTGGATTTCCTCTTCAACGCCATGTAAATCAAAAATAGGGCGATCGCCTGTGTAAAGCTCTACTTTATCCGTTAGTTCAGGAATAAACTTATTTGCAAAGGTGAGTAAATCTAGGTGACTTTCTCGTGAATCTACGCTAATAACTTCAATGCGCTCAGAAACCATATCGCGTAGCACGCGGTGTACTAGTGGTAGGTCAGAATAGAGTGATTGATTTGTATCAGCTTTACCGGCATTTTCATTCACTGTTTTCCAGAGTAAGGCTAAAAAATTAATATCCGTAGCTATGGCTTCTTCATCAATGCCTTCTGCGGCGGTTCTGACAATAAAGCCTAATTTTTTTTCGGCATCAGTTCCCTCAGAAAAGCTGGATACTAAGGAGGATTCAACAATTGTTTTTAGGCGGTCTCGTTCATTTTCGTCTTCAATTTTACTGGAAATCCCGACTGTTCCAGTATCTGCCATAAGTACCACGTAACGAGAGGGAATGGTGACATGCATGGTGAGCCGTGCGCCCTTGGTACCGAGAGGATCTTTAATAACTTGCACCAGTACTTGTTTGCCAACATGCAAAAGTTTACCAATGGTGGGTTTCTCTCGTGTTTCGCTAGGTGTGCCGGGGTTAAAGATAATTTCGGTCGGAAAGCGCAAATCTGAAGCATGTAAAAAAGCTGCTTTTTCAAGCCCTATATCAATAAAGGCAGCTTCCATGCCGGGTAATACACGTAATACCTTGCCTTTGTAAATATTACCCACAATACCTTGGTTAGAGCTACGCTCAATCATGATCTCTTGAAGAATACCATTCTCAAGTACCGCAACACGCGATTCTTGTGGGGTAACATTGATTAGTATTTCTACACTCATATTATTGCTTCCTTGGACAGAGTAGATTGTACTTTATTTGTTAAAGTCAGGTGAAAAAATAATGTAATAAGGTGGTGAAATACAAAAGAAGGACAGGTGAGAAAAAATTCCAGAGAAGGAGATAACCATCATCATGGTAAATACTCTTTTAACCTGCCCGATGATAGGGATGGTTCTCAGTAATGGTAAAAGCGCGATAAAGTTGTTCGGCTAATATTACGCGCACTAAGGGGTGGGGGAAGGTTAAACTAGACAGTGACCATTTTTCATTGGCAAGAGCTAAAATATCGGGGGTTAAGCCCTCTGGTCCGCCGATTAATAAGGCGACATCTTGCCCAGACATCATCCAGTCTTGTAAACGTGTTGCGAGTTTTTCGGTACTCCATTGAGCGCCTTTAACATCGAGTGCGACTACGCGACAATTATTGGGAATGGCTGATTGTAGCTTTGCTGATTCTTTGATTTTAATCGCTGGGATATTACTGTTTTTGGTGCGTTTTTCTGCGGGGATTTCTTTAAGTTGCAAACTACATTTAGCAGGTAAACGCGTCGCATACTCATTATAGCCTTGGGTGACCCATGAGGGCATTTTAGTCCCTATGGCGAGTAGGTGTATTTTCATGTTAGTGCTTTTTTAACATGAAGGTTCGTTAAGCTTTGTCAGACAGTGCATCTTCAACCGTTTTATCGGTGGCATCTTCAGGTTCCCAAAGCTTTTCTAACTGATAAAACTCACGTGTTTCAGCTAGCATCACATGCACAATAATATCATTTAAGTCAACCAAAACCCATTCGGCAGAGGCACGACCTTCACTACCGATGACATCAACCTTTTCTTCTTTAGATTTAATGACAATAGCATCAGCTATTGATTTTACATGTCGGGTTGAGTTACCCGAGGCAATAAATAAAAAATCCGTCATGGATGACTTTCCGCGTACATCAATGGATACAATATCTACGGCTTTCATGTCTTCGAGGCTGTTTTGAACTAAGTCTCTAATTTCATCTAAATTCATAAGTTTATTTACGTGTTTGGTGCAGTTACTTGCAGTTAGGGTTGTTAGTCAGTCTTTGTATAAATCGTTGCTTTGAATATAATTTACAACGTTTTTACTGGTTAGGTAACGTGGGCTTTTGGTTCTTTTTATGGTCTGTCGAATTTCTGTGGCAGAAATATCCAGTTGAGTGACGTCACAAAAATAGAGTTTTCCGGCTGAGCTTTGTGATAATAAAGCAGGGTCTTCACAAAGATGTTGTTGTATCCAGTTACCCATTTTATTATCAATCAAGCGGTTATCATAATTGGGTCTTGATGAAATAACAATATGGCAGAGTGTTAATATTTTCTGCCATTGATGCCATTGAGTAAACGATGAAAATGCATCCATGCCTAAAATCATACACAGTGGTGTGTTTTTGCCGATTTCATCCCGAATCGATTGTAGGGTATCAACTGTGTAGGATGCGCCTTCTCGTTGGTATTCGCGATTATCCAGTGAAAATTGCGGAACATCTTTTATGGCAAGTTCTACCATCTCAAGGCGCTGCTGTGCAGAAGCTTCCGGTTGCCAGCGATGCGGGGGGGTTGCGCTGGGAATAAAGCGTAGTTCATCTAAGGTTAAAATTTCTACAATTTCTAAGGCAGGGCGCAAGTGTCCAAAGTGAATGGGGTCAAATGTGCCACCAAGAATACCAATCACTTGCGGATATGCCCATCACCAAACACCACATATTTAACCGAGGTTAAACCATGCAATCCAACAGGGCCACGTGCATGAAGTTTATCGGTGCTAATACCTATTTCAGCACCAAGCCCATATTCAAATCCATCTGCAAATCGGGTTGAGGCATTCACCATCACTGAAGCAGAGTCAACTTCGCGCATGAAGCGACGCGTTTTCGAAATATCTTGTGTGATAATGGTATCGGTATGCTGCGAGCTGTAGGTGTTGATGTGAGTAATTGCTTCATCTATATCTTCAACCATCTTTATGGCTAAAATGGGTGCCAAGTATTCGGTGTTCCAATCATTTTCGGTTGCGGTGTTGCATTCGATAAAGTTTTGGGTTTTTTCGCAACCACGCAGTTCTACACCTTCTTTATCAAAAATTGTTTTTAATAAAGGTAGAATTTCTTTGCCCCGTGATTCAGCGATTAATAATGTTTCAAGCGTATTGCAGGTGCCGTAGCGTTGGCTTTTTGAATTAAAGGTAATTTTAATGGCTTTACCTGTATCGGCATCATCATCAATATAGACATGACAAATACCGTCCAAGTGTTTGATTACAGGAATTAAAGAGTCATTGCTAACGCGTTCAATTAAACCTTTTCCGCCACGAGGAATAATCACATCAACATGATCTTTTAACCGTAGTAATTCACCGACAGCTTCTCTATCAGTTGTTTCAACCACTTGAACACAGCTTGAAGGTAAGCCTACTTTTTTCAAGCCGAATTGAATACACGCGGCGACGGCTTTATTAGAATGAATTGCCTCAGAGCCGCCGCGTAGAATTGTCGCATTGCCAGACTTTAAACAAAGTGCAGCTGCATCGGCAGTGACATTGGGGCGTGATTCATAAATAATCCCAATAACACCCAGCGGGACACGCATATTGCCCACTTGAATACCAGAGGGCATGTATTTTAAGTCGTTAATCTCACCAACGGGGTCGGCTAAGGCTGCGATTTGGCGTAAGCCTTCGGCCATTTTAGCGATACCTTCATCGGTTAGAGCTAAACGGTCTAGCATGGCAGCTTCTAAACCTTTATCTTTACCAGCTTGTAGGTCTTTGGCGTTTTCTACTTTTAATACACTAGCTTGTTCAATTAGTTGATCAGCTATTGCATGTAGTGCATCATTTTTTTGCTGAGCTTCGGTCGCAGCGAGCACAATGGATGCTTCACGCGCTGTTTTACCGAGTGTTTGCATATACTGTTTGATGTTTTGGTCTTGCATGTTGTTACCTTATTAGCCGCACTGATTATTACTACGCTGTTTATGTTGTACGTATTTTAACTTGCTTTGGCTTGAAGTACAGTCGAACCTGATAATACTAAGGCTAATTCTAATAATTCAGCCCAAATTCTATCCGTACCTTTAATACTGGTTTCACCTTGCCCTTTGGACAAACGATCAATCCGGTTGTTGAGTGGTAAAATGCTTGTCCAGTCGGCGTGTTGCATCCGTTGTAACGCTATTTGAAATGGCTTCTGTCGTGGTCGAGGCATTTTAGATAAGATTTGAGGCATGGGTAAACCGTTGCGCAAGCTAAAGCTGGCTTGATAAAGTTGTCGGCTTAAATCCCCCAATGTCCATAACATTAAGGTTACGGGTAGCCCCTCTTGCTGCAAGTTATGATGAATATGTTGTACGCGGTGTGCATCGCCCAGCATCACTGCATTGGCTAAATCAAAAATTGAGTACCGTGATGAATCACTTACAGCGGATAAAACTTGTTCTTCGCTAAGTTCAGTGGTTGCTGAGCCTTCTTTATAGGTGTTTGATTGATAAAGTAGTTTAAGCTTGGCAATTTCTTGTGTGGCCGCGAGCAAGTTACCTTCTATACGTTCAGTTAAAACGCGAACTGCATCAGATGAAGCATGCAACCCACTTTCGCGCAACCGTTTGGCAATCCATGCCATGGTTTGTGGTGTTGATAAATCCCACACTTGGATCAGTACGCCATCTTTTTCAATAGCTTTAACCCATGCGCTATTGCGCATCCCTCGATCAAGCTTGCCCATTTGCATTAACAGAATTTTATCCTCAGGGGGATTCTTCATATAGTTGCGAATTGCTTCACTGCCTTTTTTACCAGGTGACTTTATCTCTAAGCGTAGGTCTATTAGTTTTTTATCGCTAAATAAAGAAAGTGCACTGGATGATCCTTCTAGGAGACTCCAGTCAAATGAGCCACTATCTACATGTAATACATCACGTTCAGCGAAGCCTTGCTTTTTTGCGTAGCTCCTTATTGTGTCAGCAGCTTCTAAAATTTGTAAGGGTTCATCGCCAGAAAGTAGTAGCACCGATGGAGCTTGTTGCTGTCTTTGTAAAAACTGTGTGACTTGGTCAGGGTTGATTTTCATAGGCCTATAATAACCTTAGGGGATAAATAGTGCATAGATGAAAAGGCTGTAATTCGTAAAATAAGTCACTTTTGACTCTTTTATGAGTAAGATAAACAGGAAAAGACTACCGTTCGTTCAGGTTATGCTATTTGAAATGCTTATAAATTAGTCATACTTTGTCCAACTATTACAACATTAATGTATTATTATTTCTGTTGCTTAGAACAATTTAACTTTAGATAACTTTCAATAGGATTTCATTCATGAAAATAACAACAACACTCTCAGTCTCAAGTGTGATACTTGCCTCTGTATTATCTGGCTGTAGTCAACAACAAGTTGTTGGCGGTTCACAAGTTTCAGGTGGTTCTCAACAACAAACAGATAGTGCGCAAGTTAGCAATGTAACTGGTGGTGGTTCACAACAGGTGGTTGGTGGATCTCAAGTTGCAGGTGGTTCACAACAAGCTGCTAATGAATCACAAATTAGCAATGTAACCGGTGGCTCATCACAACAAATGACATCGCAGCAACAAGTTGAACAAGCTGTTCCTGTTGTTGCTGAGCCAATTGTTGTTGCTCAGCCTCGTGTCTATAAGCCACGTAAAATGCAGCAACGTGTTTATACACGTGGTCCTGTACCTCGTGTTACCCGCACTGTCGTTAAGCGTAGTTCAGGTTTACCGGCTGCTAAGCCAGGTCAATGTTTTGCTAAGGTTAAAACACCTGCAAAGTACCTTACTAAAACAAAACGTGTATTAATCCAAAAAGCTTCGACTAAACGTGTTTTAGTTCGTGCACCCCAATACACTTGGGTAAATAAAAAAGTTCTTGTACGTAAAGCAAGTTACCGTACTCGTACTCAAGCTGCACAATACCGTACTGTTACGAAGCGTGTAATGGTAAAGCCTGCTTACAATACATGGAAAAAAGGTCAGGGAGCGATTACGCGTATTGATAATGCTACTGGTCAAATAATGTGTCTTGTGAAAGTGCCTGCGGTTTATAAAACAGTTACACAACGTGTTTTAGTTCGTCCTGCAAAAACGGTAAGAACACTGGTACCTGCAGTTTATAAAAATGTTCGTTCAATGAAAGCAACTGCGCCTGCTTTGTATAAGACGGTCAAGCGTCCTGCGCGTTACTCAACACAAAGTTACCGCGTAAAAGTGGGTGGAGCACGTTATGTTTGGAAGCCAATTGTTTGTCAAACAAATGCCCCTAAACATTACAAAGCTTCTGTTAAGAAAAGACCGGTAACACGCACTACTTATAAAAAGCAGTATCGTAATAACGGTGTTAGTCGACAAGACTACTTACGTGTGATGAATGCGGGTAAGGCTCAAAAGCCATTATCGCGTGTAAAGGCAAAGTCGAGTGTTATTAGTCAAAGTGAATATCAACGTGTTATGAGTGCCGGTAAGAAAACAACCGTTAAAGCTAAAAAGACATCAGCTCTTATTAGTAAAGCTGACTATCTCCGTGTGATGAATGCCGGTAACACTAAAGCAAAAGCATCAAGTGCTAAGAAAGTAGAAAAGCGTGCCGTGTTGAAGACTGAAAAAAAGACAAAGACAGTTAAAGATGATACTAAAGCGACAGCAGCTCCAACACCAAAAACTATGACAGGCACGGATTCTGCAACCAATAAAACAAGTATTGTTTTAGGTATTCAAAAAGCTCTTAAAGCGAAAGGTTTTGATCCTGGATCAACCGATGGCAAGATGGGTGCTGGTACTGCAGCAGCTCTTAAGGCTTTCCAAAGCTCACGTGGTTTACCTGTAGGTGTATTGACTAAAGATACCTTTAGAGCACTGGGATTAATTCGCTAGTTATACGTGCTGATTAAAAACCAAAAAAAAGCCTGCTTGAAGCAGGCTTTTTTTTGGTTTTTATTTGTCTCGTCCGAATTAAGTCATCATGATACTATTTCATTATGGAAGCTCTGAATAACCTAGTTGGGTTCTGCGAGTTTACAAGGCATCAAGTCCTAGGCGTATTTTTTGAGAATGGTCGTTCCCTTCGCAAAAAATAACAACAACGGAATTGATGCCTTGTAAGCTCGCCCTACGGGGCTTGGCTAAGTTTTCAACTTCTTCGTTATTGATTTTAACTATAGAATGACTATGCTTAAAATCAATGCCTCAACTTGAAAACTTGGCGTTGCCAGAACTCAGCTAGGTTATTCAGAGCTTCCTTATGAAAAGGGCTTGCATGATTACTAATGATGCTTAGTAATCATGACTTTGTTATTTCATTAAATAATCCCTTTCTTGGATTATTTTATTTTCTTATGATTCTAGGACTTATTCAGGAACTCCTTAAGGCACTACTTTCTTCAGGAGATAAAAAAGCCACCTAGATGGTGGCTTTAAAACTAAATAGGCGTGTACTTATCGGCCAAATAACCCCTTAGCGATATTTAAAGCACCGCCAATTCCACCGATAGAGTCGAGTAATGAGCCGCCACTACTTGCATTATCAACCATCTGTGGCAATGCATCACGTAGACCTCCTACAGCTTCTTCTTGGCTAACACCTAATTGAGAGGCAAATTCAGAAATTTTGTCTGCACCGAACATGCTGGTTACATGATCATCTGAAATTTCAGCATTGTCGCCATCGCCGAGCCAAGATTGCGCCACATCTGCCATGCCACCTTCTTGCATTTTTCCTAATAAGCTGCCGATGTCGAAGCCGCCATTTTCACTGTTGCCACCGGTTAAGCCAGAAAGCGCCGAGGTCAATGAGCCTAGGTCTAAACCACTGCCTGCATCACCGCTCATTTTACTTTTCATAAATGCTGATGCGCCCATTTTAATTAAGTCACCCATATCCATAGTACAATTCCTTTGTGTTGGTAAATTTTTGCTTGATTGATAAGATTATCAAACTTATGCCGTCAAATGGCGGTCATACAACTATCATAAGGTTATTATTAAAGTAATCAAGGGGATGGCGATTATTAATCTATCAAAAACTCAAATGGCGCATTATAATTAATATTATGAAATATGTAGCCTGTATAGAATATGATGGTACCCAATATCATGGGTGGCAACGTCTGCAAGAAATGCCTTCAGTACAAGAAGAGGTTGAGAAGGCGCTATCACAAGTGGCAAATCATGTAGTTGATGTGACTTGCGCAGGGCGTACTGATAGTGGGGTACATGGCATTGGTCAAGTAATCCATTTTGAATCCGGGGCTGTACGAGATGAAAAGGCATGGCGAATGGGCTGTAATACAAATCTGCCTGATGATATTGTGTTGCGTTGGATACAGCCAACCCTTGATGATTTTCATGCCCGCTTTTCGGCAACATCACGACGTTATCGTTATATAATTCTAAACCATAAAATCAGACCTGCTTTATTAAATGATAAAGTTTGTTGGTATCGTGATAAGTTGGATGAGCATCTTATGCAAAATGCAGCGAGTCGATTATTGGGTGAGCATGATTTTTCAAGTTTTCGTGCTGCGGGGTGTCAGGCAAAACATGCGATGCGTGAGTTGCAAGCAATAACCATTAGCCGAGAAGGTAAATATATTTATGTGGATATTGTCGCTAATGCCTTTTTACATCACATGGTCAGAAACATTGTTGGTAGTTTATTTGATGTAGGTACAAGAAGAAAAAATCCAGAGTGGTTTAGTGCATTATTAGCGTTAAAAGATAGAACGCAGGCCGGAATAACCGCACCAGCATGTGGTTTATATTTTGTTAGTGTGGATTACCCCGCTAAGTTTGAACTACCGCTAAAAGCTAGTCCACCAAGCTTTGGTATTTAATTCCTTGTTCATGAATAGTTATACGCTAATTAATTTCAATAAATCTATATTAATCTTTGCTAATACTATTTAAAATTCAGCTTCTTTTAAATTAACAGGATTATATAGTATGTCGCAAATGGGATTGATGGACTTTGTTATGGATGCTAAGTCACGGATTAAAGAAGTGGATGTAATGGAAGCTGAGACATTAATAAAAGACGGCTACAAAGTATTAGATGTGCGCGAACCAGCTGAGCATAACCAATTGGCTATTGATAACTCAATTAATGTTCCGCGTGGTGTGTTAGAACCAGCAGCTGATTTAAATTACCCAAAGGCGAACCCTGAACTACGTGATCATCGCGACGACAAATGGTTAGTGTTATGCGCTACTGGCGGTCGTGCGGCCTTAGCGACAGATACCTTACAGAAAATGGGTTTTAATAATGTGGTTAATATCAGTGGTGGAATGACAGCGTGGGTTGATGCCGGTAAGCCGACAGTTGCGCCGATTGATAACCCCTATACTTAGAGACCTTGTACAAGAGGTATGACGAATAAAACAGCTGAAGGTACGCAAGTTTTTCTTTCGTGTAATAGCTCACTTAGTCTTTCAAAAAACCCAACTATTTAGTTGGGTTTTTTGATTCTGTTATCAATAAATGCGCTAAAGATTGGATTGAAATTTCTTTGTCCCGATGTAATGTTTCTGCTTGATTGCAAGAACGCCAGATAAAATAATCTGAATTTGGATTATCGTAATGATTGGTTTTATAGATTTTTGGTAAGCTCGGTACATGGTCACCATAAAAGCAAAGTAGGGTATCTTGTTGGGCTTTTGCATACGACTTTTTTAAGGTTTGTATCATCTCGTCAGCATGCCTTAAATGTCGTAAATAAATACCTAGCTCTTCATCGTGTTGAGAGGAGTTTGGTTGCTGATTAAAATACTCTGCTTGCTCTTCACGAGAGATACTTTCTAAATGAAGGGGACCATGATTTTCCATCGTAATTACAAATATAAACAAAGGCTTATTCGTTTTTTGCTGGGTAACTTCCAAAATTTTCTGAGTGACTGCTTGATCTGAAATATATGGACCAAATTTATCCTTAGCCTTATCAAAAGCAGTATCATCAATAAATTCATCAAAACCCATTTGAGGGAATATTTTGTCGCGTCCAAAAAAGGAGGCAGGGTGAGGGTGGATGCATACACAATAATAACCGCATTTTTTTAGCGCTGAAGCAACCGAGGTGATAGGCATATCAGCTAGGTATTCGTATGGGTAATAGCGATAAAAACCTAAATCTTCATACGCCAGACCGGTTAAAAAAGAGAATTCGGTGCGCATGGTATTTGCACCCCAAGCGGGTACTTTTAACTCTCCAAATTGTAAGGATTCTTGATTACACAGGTCAAAGCTTTTTAATAAATCGGTTTTGATAGAAGGGTTTAAACGGCGTGCATCAAAAAAAGATTCACTCTGTATTACGGTGATATTGGGTTGCTGTTTTGTTGTTGATTTTTTATAAGCTGATGCGCTATAAAAGGGTGCGCTTCTGAGCGTTTGCTTAATTTTTTCTTGGTGAGAAAAGCTACGTGATTGAAATAGATAAGCAGCTACCGAATTGATTAAACCGAACTCCTTATTGTCTTTCGCCGGGTCTAAACTGAGCGATGATGCTAACGCATTGCTTTTGATGGCAAAATACAAAGCAGCAATTGCAACAGCGGTAATTAAAAAGCGTTGCCACGTTAAAGTCATTGCGGGTTCTAGTGTAAGTACGAGGATGATTAAGCCAATGATTAATAGAGGCATAATGATAATGGGTGCCAAGCCTAAAAAAGGAAAATAAAGACGCGGATGTTTAAAAGCTTGGGAGAACATCATAAAGTCGGAGAAGACCATAGGTTCTCGCAGTGTATGGAATTTAGTGTTACTCACACCGAGCATAATCACCAGAAAGACTATAATGGCGATACCTGAAAAAATAGGTCGTTGCACAATTAAAGTTAGACTAAAAAAAATCAATGAAATGATTAATGCTTGTTGAAGACTATTTTTAAAGCGGATTTTGGGTGCGTGTGGTTTCAGTAGGCGCTCAGGTAAAAACGAAAGTGCCACTGTACTTAATAAAACCAACATAAAATTAATCATTTGCGTGTAGCGCCGTATGAAAATTGTTTCATCAGCCAGTTTGCAATGCCTGCGGGCAATACGGCTAAAAACCACATACCTAAGTTAAGTGGAAAAGGAAATGATATATTAGCAGTATTTTTATTTAAGCCTTTAATAATCAAGCTGGCTGCTTTATCGGTGCTGATCATCATCGGTTTATCACCATGAAATTGTGCGCTTAGATTCGATTCGACAAAGCCTGGGCAGATCACACTGACGTCAATATTATCTTCAGCCAGCCAGCCTCGCAAAGCTTCACCGTATGATTTAATGGCGGCTTTACTGGCACAATAGGAGGGTGTAATCGGCATGCCACGGTAAGCGCCTAATGAACTTACAATGCCGATTTGACCTTGCTGGCGTTGTTGCATGCGGCTAATTAAGGGGTTTAAACTGGCGAGTACGCCGTAAAGATTAGTATCAATAATCCGGCAAATATCATCCCATGTTTCTGCCTCGCCATTTTTACCAATGCTGTTGGTGGTGCCCGCATTGCAAATAATGAGGTCGATGGGGTAATTATCATCAATCTGGCTGATCGTACTTTGAACCACGTTTGTATCGGTTATATCAAGGCTTATACAAATCACATCGCTGCCTGATTTTTCACAACTCTTAGCTATATTTTCTAGGCGTTGTTGGTTGCGAGCGACTAAAATAAGCCGTGTAGATGCATTCGCATACTGTTGTGCCAGTGCAGCACCGATGCCAGCACTGGCACCTGTGATGAGAATATTTTTGCGAGTATTCAGTCTCCCATCTCCTGTTGTAGTTCTTTTCCAAACCAATGCTTTAAAGTATTTTCGACCGCTAAATTCATGCCTTTCTCATTGTAAAAGTTGCCGTTAATTTGAGTCAACTCAATAACGGTTGCTCGAAATGCATTAAATAAAGTTTTATCAGGGGCGGCAGCAGAATGCCAGAAGTCATCTAACTTCCCTTGAAAGGTAAGTCCTTGCATGTCATAAATGGCAGAGCCTAAAGCAATTACGGGGCAGTTATGCGTCAATGCTAAGGTACCAACCGTACTGTTTACCACAATCGCACCTTCGGCTTTATCGAGTAAAGGTACGAGGTTACCCGCTTCTAAATAAAGAATGCGGTTTTCATCAATATTATAGGCTTTAGCGGTTTCCCTTATTACAGCAGGGTAGTCAATAAACCAAGGATCAAATGGATGTAATTTTATAACGATTACTGAATTAGTTTTAGCATGTTCTGCAAATGACTTAAGGGTCGTTAAAATCACATCGGTAATGCTTTTTATAGGAGAATGAACCCTGATTTGAGAGTCTGCATCCAGCTGTAACGGTAAAACATAAAATGGCTTTTGACTATTAAGTAAATTGTTTATGAGTTGCTCTGATTTTTTATTAAAATAAAACTTCAAAGAAGGCATGCGCTGAATCCAGCCCCAATATTCTTTTGAGGCCTTTTCAGGGCGGTGCGTTACATAGTGTGGATACTTTGGCTTAAGAAATAAATTAGCTAAATGATAACGGATGTCATGCCATGCACGTATACTTAAGCTAACTGGAGATGTTAGATTATTTTTTGGTGCGCTAAGAACCTGCGGATGATCTTTTACATAATTTAAAAACCATTCAGGGTCTTTTGAAAGGGTTGAGTTAGCATTAACGCCATCCTTATCTAAAGTCACCCAATTTGGTCTAAAATAACCTTCTTCAAATACATGAATTGTTATATTTCGTTTTCTTGCCAGCTCAATAGCGCTTTGATGCAACGGTCGAGTGTCGCCAAAAAGTATGATGTCGGTAATTAAATAATCATCGAATATTTTAAGATAAAAATCAGCTAAACCTTCAGGCTTCCCTTGGTAATCAATATGTCGATGCAAGTCACTAAAATGATTTCTAAATAACCAGTCACCACCACAAAAATTAATACGCAGTACCGAATGAACCGTATTAGCTAAAGCCTCTTCAAGCTTGGCAAAAAAAGGTGTTGCAACACCTTGTAAAAATAGAAAGGATTGATGGCTCATACGGTGGTTTTAATGTGGAAGTACACGAATAAACCCAACGGCTGACTTTTCTAATTGCTCTAGCTCAGGTTGAAACTCCATTGCTAGGCTGGCTAAAAGATTCATCATCATATGCATTGCAATAGGAACAAATAGCGAGCCTGTTTTTAAACGTGCAAGTGCTAGGGCAATGCCGATGGCAAAAATACTGATTATTTCTATCCAGCCATATTGCATATGAATTACAGCCCAGATACCTGAGGTAATTAATACAGCGAGTGTTGTACCAACTGCGCTACTGGTAAGTTTAGAAAAAGAATGACGTAAGCCCTCAAATAAAAAGCCTCGAAATAAAAACTCTTCAAAAAAGGGTGCGCCGATAACAACCGCAACCCATAACAGCCATTTATTCTCGGTGCTTCCATAGACATCTGTCATAAAGCTGGGTGTTTCGACACCCAATGATGTCATGACGACTTGCATACCAATCATGACTAAAAACATAATGCCGAGCCACTTTAAAATGCTTCCAATTCGTGGCCAATAGAGGTGAAGATATTGCCTTACACTGATTGATTTTCTCATTGAGGCAAACCAAAGTATGAGTAAAACGCCTATGGTTGCTGAAGGAATCTCTGCTAGCCCAAGTAAATCGCCATCAAGTGCATATCGATTAATTGATTGAGTAAAGTCTTTATCGTTAACATCAAAATTAGCGCCTTGTTGAATTGCATAAACGACTAAAACAAGGCCTTGGATTATTGACATCACTATAAAGGCGATTAGGCTGAAGGCAATGGTTGCCCAAAATCCCCAAGGGGTAGAGATATTTTCCGGTTCTTTTAATAGTTTTGTCATACGTTTTTTTATTCTACTTTGATTAATCGGGTCTTGCTAAGGCGATCTTGCAAGGGTAGATGGTCTTTATCAACGGTCATCCATAAGTAGCCAAGACCAAAAAGTGCACTAACCCAACGTATAGCGGACTGTAACCCAGTGATTGCGACTTGGTTGGTTGAGATTCCCTTTATCTTCCACACTTTCATGCCTAGAGTTCTACTGTGCTTTGTCCAATAATAAACAAAGTAAAGAAATGGAATGAATAACCATAAACTACGTAGAAAAGTATTGATAGGACTAGTAATTGGAATGGCTAAAACACTTTCTGTTTTACTAATTTGCACGCTTTCAAGATCAACAAGATTCATTTGAATAATCAATGTTTGAATTATTAATGTAATAATAAAAGAGAGGAAAAAGACGATTAATAAGTCATAAATAATGGCTAATAGTCTTTTTCCTAAACTGGCGTTAATCAGCTGGCTCATCGTTAGTTTTGTTCCATTTTAAGAAAGTTAGTCAGCATTTCATGACCAAATTCGCTTAAGATAGATTCGGGGTGAAATTGCACCCCTTCGAGTGCAAATTCTTTATGACTTACCCCCATAATTTCATCCACATTGCCATCTTCAGTTTCTGTCCATGCGGTTATTTTCAAGCAGTCTGGTAAAGTTTTTTGGTCTATCACCAGTGAGTGATAACGTGTTGCAACAAAAGGATTATTCAGTTCTTTGAAAACTCCAGTGTTGTGATGAAAAATAGGCGATGTTTTGCCATGCATGATTTCTTTTGCACGAATGATATCAGCGCCAAACGCTTGGCCTATTGCTTGATGCCCAAGGCAAACACCAAAAATGGGTAGTCTGCCTTTAAAGTGATTAATCACGTCGAGTGAAATACCCGCCTCAGTCGGTGTACAAGGCCCAGGTGATAGCATTATGCGATTAGGCGCGAGCGCTTCAATCTCCTTTATGCTAATTTGATCGTTGCGTTCTACGACAACGTCAGCACCCAGTTCGCCTAAATATTGCACCAAGTTAAAGGTGAACGAATCATAATTGTCGATCATTAAAATCATTTCATGTTCTCCTTACCTTATCTGTGTGAGCCATCAAGACCAGCAGCAGCTTGGCTAACGGCTTTAAAAATGGCGCGGGCTTTGTTCATGGTTTCTTTCCATTCTAACTCGGCTTGTGAGTCATAAACGATACCAGCACCCGCTTGAATATGTAAGGTTTCATCCTTGATTACGGCTGTACGAATAGCTATGGCTGTATCCATATTACCATTCCACGCTAAGTAGCCGATGGCACCAGAATAAACACCTCGTTTGACAGGCTCTAATTCATCAATAATTTCCATTGCACGAATCTTAGGCGCTCCACTTACTGTACCAGCGGGGAAGGTTGCTCGTAACACATCAATAGCGCTCAAATCAGGAAGCAGTTTACCAATAACATTAGACACAATGTGCATCACATGAGAATAACGCTCAATCGTCATCTTATCGGTAAGTTTTACCGTGCCAATTTGACTGACTCGTCCTGCATCATTGCGCCCGAGATCAATCAGCATTAGATGTTCGGCAAGCTCTTTAGGGTCATTTAACAGCTCTTTTTCCATCGCTAAATCTTTAGCATTATCGTGACCGCGTTTACGTGTGCCTGCAATCGGGCGAACGGTGATTTCACCTTCTTCTAATCGCACTAAAATCTCAGGGGATGAGCCGACAATATGAAAATTATCTAAATTCATAAAATGCATATAAGGCGAAGGATTAAGTGAGCGTAACGCACGATATAAATCTAACGGCGGTGCTTTAAAGGGGACGCTTAAACGTTGCGATAACACCACCTGCATGATGTCGCCTGCTTTGATGTAGTCACGTGCTTTTTCAACGGCTGCTTTAAAACCAATTTCAGTGAAGCCTGAAACAAAGTCAGCCTCATTAATTAACTTTGAGGTCTTAGCAGGTTGGTATAATGTCAAGGGTTCGCGTAGCCGCTTAGTGAGGTAATCCAATCTTTCCTGTGCATGTTCGAATTCGCCTTCGCCCGCGTGAACAATAATAGAAAGAATGCCGTTAAGGGTGTCAAAAACGATAACTTCTTCTGAAAGCATCAATAAAATATCAGGCGTTTGTAAAGGGTCGCTCTTATCTTCTGCGCTACCTCCTGCTAGCTTTGGCTCAATGTAGCGAATAGTCTCATAACCAAAATAACCGACTAGTCCACCATTGAAACGTGGCATGCCTTCAATTTCAGGTACTTTTATTGCCGATTTATAGTTTTCTATCCACTCAAGAGGGTTATCTACTGTTTCAGTAGAAACCACTTTATAGTCAGTGGAAATCTCAATATCATTACCATTAACCTTAATAATAGTTCGAGCTGGTAAACCAATGATTGAGTAGCGACCCCATTTTTCGCCTCCTTGGATTGACTCAAACAGATAAGAGTAAGGGCCATTGGCAAGTTTCAAGTAAGTGCTAAGTGGAGTATCTAAGTCAGCAAGAACTTCGCGAACTAAAGGGATGCGTTGGTAACCTTGAGCAAGGTATTCTTCAAATTGTTGTTTGTTAGGTGAAGCTGAAACGGTGTTATTCATGATTTATAACCTGTTTAAAACGAATGGTCTTTGAAGTACAACGAATTACTGCCTTTTTTTCAAAAGGCGCTATATCCAGAGCAACCAAAGCCAAACGATGTTTTTAAACAGAATATTCATAGCTTGATGATAACGTATTTTGTTGTTTTTCGGCAAGAACTAAACGATAAAGCTCTGTATCACGGTATTTGTGAGATTTTTTGAAAGTACTTCTGTGAAGTTACAGACATATTTAAAATGACCTTAGTAGAAATGCGTCAAAGCAATTTTAGTTTCAAAAGCCCAGATCCTCAAATTGCAAAAGTAACTATTTATTCGTTTTTAAGAGTGAGTCTTGAAAATCAGTCAGTTTACTCCATTCTCCATTAAATGCTAACTGGGCCTGTTTAGGCCAACTTTTAGGATCATGCATCCGAAATTGAGGGCCTGCATTTTGTAGAATATTAACTAACATTTCAATTTTGGCATCCTTAAGCAATTGATAACTTGTTAACCCGTTCTGTTGTAGTAATGCCTCAATGCTAGGGCCAATACCTTCAATCTTTTTTAGATCATCACCTTTCGTGATATTCGTTACATTGCCAAATGGTGAGTTAACTGAAGCACGTTTAGTGGTTAAAGAAACTATTGATGATTCTTCCTCCAGTTTATCTTCTTCATCAATAAATTCTTGGTATATTTTTAATTCCTCCCATTGACCTTTTTCTGCCATTCCTGCTTGATGCGGCCATGATTCTGTTTCATGTGCTGCAAATCGTTTATCAGCATTGCTTAAGTAACTTTTGAGAGTATCTCGATCAGTTTCTCGTAATGCCTTAAAGGTATAAATTCCTTGCTTATTAAGTATTTCTTCTATTATTGGACCAATACCATCAATTTTTTTTAAATCATCTTTATTGGCGTTCAGTGTATTTTCTTTTAAGGTAGCTGAATTGTGTGCCTTTCTATTTCTACGTGTAAAGTCTTGATACTCTGTTAATTTTTTCCAATCACCTTTTGCTGCAAGACTTGCTTGATGAGGCCAAGTATCAACAATCTTAGAGTCAATATTCAGCAGTGAGGAAAGATTTAGACTTTCATTGTTTGCATCTCGCAAGTCGGTAAAGGAACATATACCATTTTTCTTTAACTGCTCTTGTATCTTAGATGTAATGCCATCAATTTTAGTTAAATCATCAATACGCGGTGTTGAAAAATTTGAATGTACAGGTGAGGCGGGTATCACTGCACGGGGTTTGCTTGCCGTATTTCCAATTAGAGGTTCTGATAATTCAGTTTTTTCGGTAATATTGGAAAGTGTTCCTGCATCTGTCGTCGTAATCAAACCATCATTACTCTTCTTAGAAGTGCCCATATCGCTACTTCTAGCCTTAAAGCTATTTATGAGCCAGCCTAATAAGGAACCTAATAAAAAACTCCCTGCAAGCATGACAAGTATTTCCATGCTTGCATCTTGTTGGTTATAAGTTTGTGTGACAGCATTTTCAAACATGTTGTTTTCCTTGGTGTTTCATATCGTTTTGAATTATAAATTTATAGGGCTAATTTCAATACGACGATTACTAGATTTTTCATTTTGTCTATTTTTTTCGGTTAAAGGCTCAGCAGAGCCTCGAGAGGCGACATCTATTTGCTGATATGGTGCACCTTGTTGAATGAGTATTTCACGTAATGACATGACAAGGTTAATACCGTCAGCAAGGTTTTCTTGAGCAGAATTAAAACTATCGCTGTGACCAATAAGACTAATCGTGTTTTGTTTATTTTCTTGTAACCATTTTATAATCTGAGTTAAGTAATCATTCGTTTCAGGTGTAAGAAGATCTATCGTAATTGATGTGGTTTTCTTCGATACTGCTAGACGTGCATTTTTAAAGCGTTTACTTGAGTTATCTCCAATTAGCTTCAACGTGAGCTGATTTAAATCACTCTTATTTGGCGCTTTTTTCGTTGCTGTAATTGGTGTTTTCTTTATTGCATCTTTTTCATTTACAAAGGGGTTACTACCATTTCTTATTTCGTCTAAAGTGGAAAAACCATCATTATCATCATCAGAATCTACGGGGTCTATTTTTCCATCTTTATCAGTATCCGGTAGATGACCAACAGTGCCACCGGCCACTTCTTTAGCATCATCTAAGCTATCCCCATCTGTATCAGGTGAAAGAGGGTTGGTGCCGATTTCTGATTCAAATCGGGTATCTAATTTATCATTATCGTCATCTGGGTCAAGAATATTGATGATGCCATCATTATCCGTATCAAGAGGCTTGCTCTCATTATCACCCAATTCCTCATTGTCATTGATACCATCATCATCTGAATCAACATTATTTGGGTCGCTATTAAGTTTTTTCTCAAGTAAGTCAGTTAAGCCATCTCCATCTTTATCTAAGTTCTCTTCTGTGTCCAGCGCATCGATTATGCCATCCTTATCTGTATCAAGTGGTTTTTCGATAAGCTTTCCAATTTCGTCCAGGTCACTTATTCCATCACTATCACTATCAGCTAGTAGCGGGTTGATTCCTAGTAATAGTTCAGTCTCAGTTTTTATCCCATCTGCATCGTCGTCACTGTCTAAAGCATTAATTATCCCATCGTTATCCGTGTCCAGCGGTTTAAGGGCATTACTACCTATTTCTTTTAGGTCATCAATACCGTCATTATCTGTATCCTCATGGAGTGGGCTTGTTCCGACTTTAACCTCAATTTGAGTAGTAAGACCATCATTGTCATCGTCATCATCAAGTGCATCAATGATACCGTCGTTATCGGTATCTAAGGGCTGTTTTATATTTAGACCGATTTCTATATCGTCAGAGATACCGTCGTTGTCACTATCCTTTTTATTAAGGTCAGTTTTTAGTCTTAATTCATTACTATCACTAATACCATCGCCATCGGTATCACTATTATTAGCAGTGATGACATTTAAGGAGGACACACCATTATCAAGTGCTATTGAAGCGGGAAGCTTTAAGGGAGAAATAATCGTTTCTTTATTTTTTTTAGCTTGAGTTGCAATGGTAAGCTTTGTCTCGCAGGTGTTTTTAATGCGACAGGTATAATACCACCAACTACCAACAAACCACAGGGTAGTAGCCACTAGAACAAATAGAATAGATAAGATTTGAGAGCTTTTATTCATGAAAATAAAATGATCCTGTTCATTTTAAAGTAGCTTTATACTTTCAATTTAAAAAATCTGAGTGTATATCATAATCCTATTTAACACCTAGAGAGCCACTTCAATTGGTGTAAATTTAAGCAATTTTGACAGCCTAATGATTAAAAAATTAGCAGAAAACGAGAAAACCACAGTAAAATAACTAATACGACAAAAGGTATATCCAGTATCAAAGCATGTGAGCTTTTAATGACTAGCTAGACAATACTACTCTTGAGACTTACAGAATGTTACGAGAGTCAATCAGTGTTTTCTTTAAGTAATCACTGAATAACCATATTTAGTGCTTTGCTTGCAAATGACTTAAAAGCGAATACAGAATGACTATGCTTAAAATCAATGCCTCAAACTTGAAACTTGGCGTTGCCAGAGTTCAGATGTTCCTTAAATCACTCGATGACGAACTTTTGAAAGATGATTAATCCAATAGCTGAGTCCAATAGTGAGTAGAACAGACAAAGCAAAAGCATAAAGACCGTAGTGAACTTCAACCTTTGCTAAAGCACCAAGCTTTACTGAGACGAGCAATAACGCAACTACAAAAACATCTAACATGGACCATTTTCCAATTATTTCTATGATATATAAGGCTCTATCGAGGAAGGATCCTTTAACGTAATTTACATTTAGAATAAGTAATAAACTGGTGATTTTTAGAAGCGGTACGCAGAGACTAAAAAGACCAACGATAATAAAAAGGAACCACTCTCCCTCTGCAAATAGCTGTCTAATAGTAGAAAGTAAAGAAACGGTATTTTCAAAAAAATACATTTTTTCTAGTGTTAATAAAGGCGCAGTAAGACCAATAATAAGACTTGCTAGCGCTACTAATAACAAAATATTTATTGCAATGGCTTGTTTTGTATAAGTTTGAATTATAGATTTCATATTCTGTGTTTGAACATTATCTTGAAATTTTGCACGACTCGACAATAAATAATTTTAGATTTATTACTCACCCCAAGGATCAGGCAAAGCCTCATTTTTACCTATAATGGTAGCAAATCAACAGAGATCAAGTTAACCTTTAGATTTAAGAAGTTATAACTCAATGAATTTTTTAAACCCTTTCTCAACTGGTCAACTCATTGCTATCACGTTGATTTTTATTTGGACTGGTTTTGTACGCTCCGGCATTGGTTTTGGCGGCGCTGCTCTTGGCTTGCCATTGTTATTATTGGTTGATGATAAGCCGCTAATTTTCTTGCCAATTATTGGTACTCACTTGTTATTCTTCACTTCAATAACACTAGCAAGCCGCATAAAAAATATTAACTGGTCAGTTGTTTCTAGTGTTATGGCCGTTATTATCATCCCTAAAATAGCGGGACTCATCGGTTTATTTAGTTTTCCTAGTATGTGGGTCGTGATAGCTGTATTTTTCATTACTCTATTTTATGGGGTTACTTGGGTTTTAGATTATAAAATTAACAGTAATTCAAAACGGGTTGATACGCTTTTATTGATTTTAGGAGGGTATGTGAGCGGCACCTCATTAATTGGGGCACCACTTATTGCCGCAGTGGTCGCTAAAAAAGTTAGCCGAATTCAATTACGTGAAACACTTTTTGTATTATGGATTATTCTTGTTACGTTTAAGATGGCAGCCTTTGTTGTTTACGATGTTGAGCTTCAATGGCAATTTAGCTTGGCATTATTGCCTTTTGTAGCGATTGGCCATTTTATTGGTTTGAAGGCACACGATTACCTCTTGCAAACAGAGAGTACAACGTTTCACCGCTATTTAGGTGTCTCACTCATTGTTGTATCATCTGCTGGACTAATTAAATACTTATTTGAGTAAAGCCATGGCTACTTTTAAAGCAATCCATCACGTTAGTATGATTGTCTCTGACCTAGACAAGTCGTTGGTTTTTTATTGTAAGGTGTTAGGCTTGAAAGTTAACTTAGCCCGACCAGATATGAAATTTAATGGAGCTTGGTTGGATATTAATGACCAACAGCAAATTCATTTATTACAAATAGATAACCCTGACTCTATTCATCGCCCTATTCATGGTGGGCGCGATAGACATACGGCTTTTATCACGGAAGACTTAGCTCGTATAGAAGATAAGTTAAAAAAATCAGAAACCATCTACACAAAAAGCCAATCGGGTCGTACTGCGTTGTTTTGTCGAGATCCAGATGGTAATACATTGGAAATAATAGAATATGATAAATAACAGCCTTAATTACCAAAATAGTGATTTTTTGACCGCTTTTAATGGAAAGTTCTATGGTGTTCTTCGATGGAGCCAATTAGAAGAATTATGGCAAGTCGTAAAAAGTGACAGTAATCAGGGCTGGTATATTTATGCGGTAGGCGAGGCATTACCAACTCACAAAACAATTGGGGGAAGTGTAAATACCTACGTTGATGAGTTAAATAAGCTACTTCGTCGGGAGCATGACGAAGAATACTGTGGTGTTGTTTACACTGATAGCTTCAAAGAACCACGATTAATTAAAGTATTTGATCCTAATAATTTAGGCACATCTTGCAGTATTGCAACTCAAGGGCCACTTCCTTCTTGGATATTTACCAAGATGATGCCAGAAGAATTATCAAATCAAGCAAAACAAACAAAGAATAGGCGTCGTTGGTGGGAAGCTGTTTTTAGGAAATAAGCAATTTAACGCTTGTTGATAAATGGAATAAACATGAATAAAATTTTACTAATTTCTCTGATGGTTTTATTAGGTGTGCTTGCTTTTGCATTAGGTCTTTTTTCAAAAGATTCTTCGACAGAATTATCACAATACGTACCTAATTCTGTGGGTGAGATGTTTTCTAAAACTAAAAACAAGCAATCCACTCGTCTAAACACTCAACAAAAAGATAAAACAGTAATAAAAACCTTAACTATGCCAGATACTGTTAGCAGTAATAATCTTCAACAAACTGTTTTAGCAAAGAATTTAGCAATTACGTTAGACGCCAAAAAAACTTCAGAAAATACTTTGTTTGAAATTTCAGATAACTTAATGGCAGAAATTGAAAAAGACCTTTTTCTAAGAACTAGCCAAGCAAATTTAGCAAGTTTTAAACATAAAGTTACTCAAGTTGATTCTGCAAACCAAGCCTTAAATACAAAACTAATCACTTTAAAAGAAGAATCACAAGCTTTAGACGTTGTTTTAGAGAAGTTAGACAATAAATTAAAAGATACACTCAGGGCAAATAAAGTACTTCCAAAAAAGAGAGACAAGCTTTTAAAGGAACTTGAAAAGCAAATACAAAATTTAAATCATTAAAAGTTAATAATCCCTGTTTCCTTGATAGACACTCGCTTCTTTTTTCGAGTAGAATACACTCGTTCAGTAAAAATGGTTTTTAATCTAGCTTTGGGAACCTCTGAATAACCTAGCTGATTCTGGCAACGCCAAGTTTTCAAGTTCAAGGCATTGTTTTTAAGCATAGTCATTATCTATGGTTAAAATCAATAACGAAGACGTTTGAAACCTGACTAAGCCGTGCAAGATAATAGGTAGCGAGCTTAAAGACATCTATTCCGTAATTGTAATTTTTTGCGGAGGTTGTTGCAGCATGTCACTGGCGTATCGATTTCAAAAAATGCGCCTAGGGCTTGATGCCTTGTAAATTCGCAGAATCCAACTAGGTTGTTCAGAGCTTCTTTCAAGGAAACCCTGATTAAGTCGATTAAAAGATAGCGGCAGATATGGCACGCTAAAATAATGGATCTTATTAGGGTTTCCTTAAACACTTAACATTAAACCATTTCGGAATTACCAGTGATTAGTATTCATAAATGATTGTTAACTAGAAAATAGTTTAGATCATTGTTTGTGTGTGTAAGAATACTTTTGACCCCCCAGCCATTACCATAATGGTTTTCAAAGTTATAAGGGAGTTTTAGCTTGAAAAACAGCGCAATCTTAGTTCTTGAAGATGGCAGCATCTTCTATGGCCAATCTATTGGATATAAAGGCATCAGTGTTGGCGAAGTTGTTTTTAATACATCACTGACGGGTTATCAAGAAATTCTCACTGACCCTTCTTACGCCCAACAAATTATCACTTTAACATACCCCCATATTGGTAGTACTGGAATAAATCAAAATGATGAAGAATCAGATTCTATTTTTGCCGCAGGCCTTGTCGTTAAAGATGTTCCTAGTTTATTAAGTAACTGGCGTTCAGAAGAATCTTTATCGGACTATTTAAATAGGAAGAAAGTGGTAGCCATTTCCGATATTGATACCCGCCGATTAACAAGAATTTTACGTGAAAAAGGGGCTCAACGTGGTTGTATCTTTGCAGGCATAGTTGAAAACTCAACCATAGAATTGGCTAAAAACGATTTGATGAGATTTCCTGGTTTAAAAGGCATGGATTTAGCCAAAGTAGTAAGCACAAAAAAAGCATATACATGGAAGGAACATACTTGGGATTTAATTACCGACGAGCATGCGAGTTTAACCCCCGAAGACACAAAGTTTCATGTCGTTGCCTATGATTTTGGAATAAAGAAAAATATCCTACGAATGATGGTAGACCGCGGCTGTCGCGTTACGGTTGTGCCTGCGCAAACGCCGGCATCCGATGTATTAAAAATGAACCCTGATGGGGTCTTTTTATCCAACGGTCCGGGTGACCCAGAGCCTTGTGATTATGCGATTCAAGCAATACAAGAGGTCTTGGATAAAAAAGTACCTATTTTTGGTATATGTCTTGGACATCAATTATTAGCCTTAGCCAGTGGTGCATCAACCTTAAAAATGAAATTTGGCCATCACGGGGCAAACCACCCTGTACAAGATTTAAATACAAAGCGCGTCATGATTACCAGCCAAAACCATGGCTTTTCTGTTGATGAAAACACTTTGCCTGATAATTTAATATTAACTCATAAGTCTCTATTTGATAATAGTTTACAAGGCATTAAGCGCACTGATGTACCTGCCTATGGCTTTCAAGGTCATCCTGAAGCTAGTCCCGGCCCACATGATATTGCTCCTATATTTGATGATTTTATTGAGCTCATGTCTTTATACTCGCCCGTGAAGTCTACTAGTCTGGAGACAAAATAATGCCTAAACGTACCGATATAAAAAGTATTTTGATAATTGGCGCTGGACCGATTGTGATTGGTCAAGCCTGTGAGTTTGATTATTCGGGGGCGCAAGCTTGTAAAGCATTGCGTGAGGAAGGTTATCGAGTAATTCTTGTTAACTCCAATCCTGCCACCATCATGACAGACCCAGAAATGGCAGATGCAACCTATATTGAGCCAATACGTTGGCAGACTGTTGCAACTATTATTGAAAAAGAACGTCCTGATGTTTTACTTCCTACAATGGGTGGGCAAACAGCGCTCAATTGTGCGCTTGACCTTGATCGTGAAGGTGTTTTAGAAAAATATGGCATCGAAATGATAGGTGCTAAAAAAGAAGCTATTGACATGGCCGAAGACCGTGAAAAGTTTCGCGTGGCTATGGAAGAAATCGGCCTAAGTTCAGCACGTTCAGGCGTTGCTCACAGTATGGAAGAAGCACGCCAAGTACAAAAAGGTTTAGGCTTTCCTACTATTTGTCGTCCATCGTTCACGATGGGGGGCTCTGGTGGCGGTATTGCTTACAATATGGATGAGTTTGAGGAAATCGTTGCACGAGGCTTAGATTTCTCACCAACTACCGAAGTACTCCTTGAAGAATCTCTATTAGGCTGGAAAGAGTATGAGATGGAAGTGGTACGTGATCAAGCTGATAACTGTATCATCATCTGTGCGATTGAAAACCTTGACCCAATGGGGATTCATACTGGAGACTCAATTACTGTTGCTCCCGCGCAGACACTCACCGATAAAGAATATCAAATTCTTCGTAATGCCTCCTTAGCAGTATTGAGAAAAATTGGCGTCGAAACGGGAGGCTCCAATGTCCAGTTCTCAATAAATCCGAAAGATGGGCGCATGGTCATTATTGAAATGAATCCGCGTGTATCTCGCTCATCAGCTTTAGCATCAAAAGCCACTGGTTTTCCGATTGCAAAAATTGCAGCAAAATTGGCAATAGGATATACGTTAGATGAACTACAAAACGACATAACAGGTGGTGCAACACCTGCATCTTTTGAGCCATCAATAGACTACGTGGTTACTAAAATTCCACGCTTCACCTTTGAAAAATTCCCTCAAGCAGACGCTCGTCTAACTACGCAGATGAAATCTGTTGGTGAAGTCATGGCAATGGGTCGCACCTTTCAAGAGTCTTTCCAAAAGGCGTTACGCGGGCTAGAGATTGATATTGATGGTTTGGATGAACGGGTTGATTTAAACACCGATAATGCCAAAGATATTCTACGTCAAGAGCTAACCGAAGTCGGACCAGAGCGTATCTTATATGTAGCAGATGGTTTCCGCTTTGGTATGTCGCAACAAGACTTATTCGATTTAACCGCAATTGACCCCTGGTTCCTTAGCCAAATTGAAGAATTAATTCTCATGGAAAATAAGCTTAAGGGTAGCTTACCTAACAGCTTATCAAAAGATGAAATGTTTGATTTGAAACGCAAAGGCTTTTCTGATCGACGTTTAGCAAGATTGTTAGACACAAAAGAAAAGGTCATTCGTAAACATCGTCATGATTTAGGTGTAACACCAGTCTATAAACGTGTTGATACCTGTGCAGCAGAGTTTTCAACAGATACTGCCTACATGTATTCCAGCTACGATGAAGAATGCGAATCAAATCCTAGTGATAAAGATAAAATAATTATTCTCGGTGGAGGTCCAAACCGAGTCGGGCAAGGGATTGAGTTTGACTACTGCTGTGTTCATGCTGCGCTTTCGTTACGTGATGATGGTTATGAAACCATCATGGTTAACTGCAACCCTGAAACGGTATCTACTGATTACGACACCTCTGATAGATTATATTTTGAACCACTGACTTTAGAAAATGTGTTAGATATTGTCGATATAGAAAAACCCAAAGGGCTTATAGTTCAATATGGCGGACAAACACCGCTTAAACTCGCCGATGAACTGGAAGCTGCAGGTGCGCCGATTATCGGTACTAGCCCTGATGCGATTGACTTAGCTGAAGATCGTGAACGTTTCCAGCAACTTATAGAAAAACTGGGTTTAAAACAACCGCCAAACCGTACCGCGAGAAATATTGAAGAAGGTGTTCGTTTAGCCGAAGAAGTTGGTTACCCCTTAGTTGTACGTCCCTCTTATGTTCTTGGTGGGCGAGCAATGGAAATCGTTCATAGCGAAGAAGACTTGCGTGTCTATATGCGTGATGCCGTTAAAGTATCTAATGATTCCCCTGTTTTACTTGATCGTTTTTTAGATGATGCGATAGAAGTTGACGTGGATGCAATTTGTGATGGTACTGATGTTTTAATTGGCGGTATTATGCAGCATATCGAACAGGCCGGTGTACATTCTGGTGATTCAGCCTGTTCATTACCACCATACTCTTTAAGTACCGAAATCCAAGATGATATGCGTGAGCAAACACGAGCGATGGCATTAGCGTTAAATGTGATTGGCTTGATGAATGTGCAATTTGCAATTCAAACGGATGATGCGGGTAAGCAAACTATCTATGTACTAGAAGTTAATCCACGAGCATCACGAACTGTACCCTATGTATCAAAAGCCACAGGTCGACAATTAGCAAAGGTTGCTGCTAGATGTATGGCGGGACAGTCATTAAAAGAGCAGGGGATGACAAAAGAAATAATTCCCGAGCTGTTCTTTGTCAAAGAAGCGGTATTCCCGTTTATTAAATTTCCTGCAGTTGATCCAATTTTAGGCCCCGAGATGAAATCGACGGGTGAAGTTATGGGTGTTGGCAAAACCTTTGCCGAGGCATATGGAAAATCACAACAAGGTGCGAGTGTTGATTTTCCTAAAATTGGTGGTACCGCGTTTATCAGCGTACGAGAGGCCGATAGAAAAGCGGTAATCGATGTAGCTAAACTACTAACAAACCTAAAATTCACCTTGATAGCAACACGTGGTACTGCACGCACATTAGAGTCAGCTGGTTTTAATTGTGAGGTAGTTAATAAAGTCCGTGAAGGCCGGCCACATATTGTTGATTTACTTAAAAATAGCCAAGTTGATTTTATTGTCAATACCACCGAAGGTAAAAGCGCAATTGAAGATTCATCGGAAATTCGTCGGGTCGCGTTACGCGGTAAAGTCGCTTACACGACGACAATTACTGGAGCTTGGGCATTATGTCAGGCTTTAATGCATAATGAAGATGAAGTTGTCTATAAATTACAAGATATTGGCTAAATAAAAAAAACAGATTAAAAAAAGGAAAAATATTATGGATCGAGCACCCGTCACACAAAAAGGCGCTGAAATCTTAAAAGCAGAGTTAAATGAGTTAAAAACGGTCACTCGTCCTGAAATTGTTCAGGCTATTGCTACCGCAAGAGAACACGGTGACCTAAAAGAAAATGCTGAATACCACGCTGCTCGAGAGCAACAGAGTTTTTGCGAAGGTCGGATTCAAGAACTAGAGTCTGTACTTTCCACCGCACAGCTAATTGATGTGAGCTCATTAAATGTTGAAGGCCGTGTGGTTTTCGGTGCCACTGTTGAACTAGAAGATTTAGATACGGAAGAAACAGTCACTTACCAAATTGTCGGTGATATTGAAGCGGATATTAAGCTTAACAAAATTGCAGTATCGTCTCCTATAGCACGTGCAATGATAGGTAAAGAAGAGGGCGATGTTGCCACCGTTAACGCTCCTGCGGGTATTCGTGAATATGAAATCATTGACGTTAAATATATTTGAAGTATTCAGTTAATTGGCTTCAAAAGGACATAAATAATAAATGAAAACGTCAATAACGACGATCGATTTACTTCGCCATGGCGAGGTAGAAGGTCGAGAAGTTTATCGTGGTGTAACAGATGACCCGTTAACTGATGCTGGCTGGCAACAAATGGTTAGTACCTTAGACGGTAAAAGTGATTGGGATATTGTTATTTCATCGCCGTTACAATGTTGCAGTGAGTTTGCGGAGTTAATTGCATCAGAAGATGACATTGAGTTAGATATCAATGACCAATTAAAAGAGATAGATTATGGTCTTTGGGATGGACTTCCACCGAATGAAATTTTAAAGAGCGATGCAGAACTTTTGCATCAATGGAGCCTTTCACCAACGACTATTACTCCTCCAGATGGTGAAGATTATCATTTATTTCAAGGGCGTATTTTAGCGGCATTTAAAAACCTTATTGAAGAGAATCAGGGGCAACGTATTTTGCTAATTTCACATGCAGGGGTCATTCGAATCATCCTTATGCATATTCTTGGCATGCCAAATGAAAAGTTATTTAGCCTTCCAGTTGCATACGGCAGTCTTTCAAAACTACAAATTCACCATGATGAAACAGGCCAGTGGGCCTGTTTAGTTGAGTATAAATAATGAGTTTTATTACAGAATGTAGTAACAGCATTCCACTCGTTCCTGTGGTAAAAAATGAACTGGAAATTTACTTAAACGAACAATCAGACTTCTTAAGAAACTGGGTCGCTCAGTCTTCTTTTGAAGCCAAGCCTTCATCGTTTTGTATAATACCCAATCAGGACGGGAAGATTGATCGAATTCTTTGTGGTATTGAGCATGCATCACCAGATAATCCAGATAGTGCCAGAATCTGGTCAATGTCATCCTTAGCAACCTCATTACCTGAGGGTGAGTATCATATTGAATCGAACTGGTCAGAAAACGAACAAATTCAAGCAGCCATTGGCTGGGGCTTAGGCGCCTATCGTTTTGATTTCTTTAAGAAAGATTTTTTAGAGCCGAAAAACACACCTTTATTAAAACTAGCTAGTGATCAGTTAGCACAAGTTCAAGCCTTTGTAGATGCCTTTACTCTCGTACGTGATATGGTCAATACGCCCGCCAATCACATGATGCCGGAGGAACTTTCAGAGGTCGTTAAAGAATTAGCGCAGCAACATCAAGCACAGTTTAGTGAATTTGTCGGTGATGAACTACTAACTGAGAATTTTCCTGCCATACATGCTGTTGGTCGCGCCAGTGAGCATCCACCAAGACTAATCAAATTAGAATGGACATCAAAAGAACAGAATGAAGAACTACCTTTACTTACTCTAGTTGGTAAAGGCGTATGCTTTGACACCGGTGGGCTTGACTTAAAGCCATCCAAGTTCATGCGTAATATGAAAAAAGACATGGGTGGGGCAGCACATGTTTTAGGCCTTGCACACCTTATTATGTGCTTTGACTTACCCCTACGTCTACAAGTATTGATAGCTGCTGCCGACAATGCCATTTCAGGTGATGCTTTTAGACCTGGGGATATTATTGATACACGCGCACATAAAACGGTAGAAATTGATAATACCGATGCAGAAGGGCGTTTAGTGTTATGTGATGCTTTAAGCTTAGCGTGTGAAACATCATCATCATTAATTATTGATTTTGCAACCTTAACAGGAGCAGCCCGCGTTGCAGTAGGCACTGAGATACCAGCACTCTTTAGCAACTCAAGGACACTCGCAAGAGATATTCAGCAAGCCTCAGATAATACCGGTGAAACACTCTGGCCACTGCCTCTACACCATTCTTATCGCTACCAGCTCGATAGCCCGGTTGCGGATATTACCAACTGTTCAGCAGAAGGTTACGGCGGTGCAATTACAGCCGCCTTATACTTAAATGAATTTGTCGATCAAGACATTGAGTGGGCGCATATAGATGTTATGGCTTGGAATAATCGTGCTAGAGCAGGGCGACCAAAAGGTGGGGAAGCAATGGGTTTATTAAGTGTATTTAATTATTTGCAACAGCGCTTTTTATAACTTCCTCTTTGAAACCATGGCCTGCGTTGTTACTTGCCCAGCTATATTGCCAACAAGCCCTCCAGTTACCGAACCAACCAATATATTTTTCCCTGTAGAAGCAGCAATAATCACCCCGCTCAAAGAGCCTAAAGTTGTCATCCCTTCTTTTCTATTTGAACACCCTGTCAATGCGAGAGCAATTATTGTGAATGAAATTAATTTTCTTATTTGAAAGAGTTTCATTTTTATTCCCTAAAATTAACCTGAATCCGTGACTTCAGTGGGGATAATAGGGTGTAAGTTATTGGTTTAGCATGGGGTTTTTTAAACCCGTGATGAATCAATAGCTTGCGTACTGTGCCGTAGTGAAGTCACTGATTCAGTTACCAGTCTTTCCCTAATAGGGTCGAGATTGAGAAATCATTTGACCTGCCAAATTACCGATTAATCCACCGGCTATTGAGCCTAAGTAAACATTTTCGCCTTTATCTCTTGCGTAGGCAGCCCCTGCGAAGCTGCCCGCTGTAGCTAAAACTTGTTTTAGACTTGAGCAGCCAGAAAGTGTTATCGCTAATACCGTAACTAGTATCAAATGTTTGATCATTTATTTCCCCTATTATCTATTTATTTTATTTCGCTTTAACCAAACATCTAAACCCTGTGCATTCAGTAGCGTATCCATTTTTATTTGTTCAGAACAAAATTTGGCTGATTGTTCGCACCCCATTTCAAATAACTTTTTAAGTAAAAATTGTTGAATATTATTTTGGATTGCTTCGGTGCGGTTGTTGTTTGTGTGTTCAGCCTCTAGCGCTATCCTTTTAAAGACAATAATACTCTGTTTAAGTTGCTCAACAATTTCAGGGCTAGGTGTAATCGTACCATAATGTGTAAGGTACATCTGTTGTGGCGATAAAGACATCAACTTACTAATACTGTTTAACAACGCATTGGGATCAAATTGTACCGGTGTTGTAGTTGCGAATATAAAGCGACCTTGTTTGGTTGTAATTTGCGGGTATGAAACCCCAAATGTGTCTCCTGCAAAAATACCTTGGCTCAGTTCATCATAAACACAAAAATGATGACGTGCATGCCCTGGTGTATCTATAAACCTCAGGTTTCTACCGTTTAAATCAATTGAAAAATTATCCGGTGCTTCGATCACTCGATCTGCATCAATGGGACGAATAGTACCATACAGTTGGCGGAACTTATCCTCACCATAAACGGCTATAGTGCCTGCTTCTAGCTTGCTTGGGTCAATTAAATGGCGCGCTCCAAAGGGATGACAAATGAGTTTAGCATTATTGCAAAGCTGCATTAATTCACCTGCTCCCCCAGCATGATCAAGGTGAACATGGGTTGGAATAATATAGCGTACTTGATTAAACGATAAGCCCGTTTCTAAAAGTGCTTGCTCAACATAGGGGATACTAAGGTTAGTTCCAGTTTCGATTATCGCTATCTCACCATCTTGCTCAAGTAGATAAATAGCGGCCACTCCTGAGTCGCCATATTCTGCATCAATAAGAAAGATACCATGATCTAAGTATTGCGAATGTTTCTGTGTATTTTTCATAATACCTTAATCCCCAGATAGAAAACACGATGATAGCACAAGCCTTTGATTCCATAGAACATCCCAAAAATACTCGATTAATCTACGGATGAAATGATTATTTTTCGATAATATCCTATGAAAACAAAGTTTTGCTCTCTCATTCGCGTTTCTATCTTGGGATTGGGTAATAGCTTGCTTGCTTTTAGTAAGTGGGAATATTACATTTATAATTATGATACTCGATAAAATTATTAAGCACCAAACTCAATTACAAGCCTGTACTAAATGTTCTCAGATGATTCAACCTGTCATTACTGGCACAGCCGTTAATGCATCCATTATGCTGATTGGTCAAGCACCAGGAATTCATGAGGGTAAAATCAAAAAGCCTTTTGGTTGGACAGCGGGTAAAACCTTATTCAAATGGTTTGAATCGATTGGCGTTGATGAGGAGGGCGTTCGAAGTCAAGTTTACATGTCTGCTGTATGTCGTTGTTTCCCAGGTAAAAATAAAAAAAGCAGTGGTGATCGTATCCCTAATAAAATTGAAATAGCTAATTGTAAAGAGTGGTTAGAAAAGGAGTACCAGCTACTTCAACCTAAGCTAATTATTCCTATTGGCAAGCTAGCTATTTCGCAATACTTACAAGCAAAAAAACTCGATGAAGTCGTAGGTAAACAATTTGTGATTGATACACCACACCTACAGGTAGATTGCATACCGTTACCACATCCCTCTGGTCTATCAACCTGGTTTCATACCGAACCGGGGAAAACTTTATTAACAGATGCTTTAGGCTTAATTAAGAAACACAAATCTTGGCAGAACTTATAAAAAAAGTAAGCTTTGGTGAACGTAATTTAAGTCACTATCTTATAACAAGGCTTATAAGCAATATCGCTAGGCAATTTCATGCGGCTTTGTTCTACAAATGATTTTAACAATGTATCCATACGCGCCATAATATCGGGATCGCCTGTAATTTCAAAAAGCCCGTGTTTTTCAATCGCGCGAATACCATCATCCTTTACGTTGCCCGATACGATTCCTGAGAATGCACGGCGTAAATTTGCGGCAAGAATGTGCTTGGGTAAGTCTTTATGAAGCTCTAAATTTGACATATTTTGATGACTAGGCTCAAACGGCTGTTGGAACTCTTCATCTATCTTGAGCAACCAGTTAAAGTAATAGGCATCACTATGTTCACGTCTGAAATCACGTACTTTCTTAATCCCTTGTTTCATTTTGATAGCAACCTTTTCAGGGTCATCAATAATAATTTCATACCGCTTTTGCGCATCTTTGCCAAGCGTTGCACCAATAAAATCATCTATTTGTTCAAAGTATTCACGTGAACTTTCAGGGGCTGTAAAAATAAGCGGGAAGGGTACATACGCATTTTTAGGATGCAGCAAAATACCGAGAATATACAGAATTTCCTCCGTCGTTCCAGCACCACCAGGGAAAACAATAATACCGTGACCAATACGCACAAAAGCCTCAAGGCGTTTTTCAATATCGGGCATGATGACCAAATCATTAACAATGGGGTTGGGTGATTCTGCAGCAATAATTCCTGGTTCTGTCATTCCCAAGTATTGACCATCTTTAATCCGTTGTTTAGCATGACCAAAGGTTGCGCCTTTCATGGGGCCTTTCATAGCGCCGGGTCCACAACCAGTACAAATATTTTGTTTACGAAGCCCAAGCTGATAACCGACTTCTTTGGTGTAATCGTATTCGACACGTGAGATTGAATGACCACCCCAGCAAACCACCAAACGGGGTTTTTTCCCATAATGTAAGGTGCCTGAGTTGCGCATAATATGAAACACTGCATTGGTCACACCTTCGCTATTATTTAAATCAAAGGCAGGGTTTTCAATAATGGCATCGTTTGAGTAGATAATATCACGTAGCACCGAGTATAAGTGCTCGTTAATACCACGAATCATTTCTCCATCAACAAAAGCATCAGCGGGCGCGCCAGTCACTTCCAGCTTAATGCCACGATCTTGTTGAATAATTTTAATATCAAAAGCGGCATGGCGTGCTAGTAACTCTTTAGCATCATCGGTGTAATCACCGTGACTTAATACTGCCAACGCACACTGACGAAATAATCTATAGAGCCCCCTACTACTGGTATCAAGTAGTTTGCTCACCTCCTGCTGTGACAATACATTAAGATGTACGGTAGGAGTGATACGTGCGTCTATTAAAGCCTTAGTCATTGTTTTTATACCCTATAGGAGGTTCTTTGAACGGGTCAGTTGCGAAAGATATATTGGGTGAAACTCCAACAAAAGCAGTGGAATTTCAGACATATTTACTCGTCATCTGTGTCGTTAAGGAAACCCTGATTAAGTCCCATAAAATTAATGGGACTTAATCAGGTTTTCCTTAAAGGCCTCTTAGATTAATTGTAATTTATAAGACCTTATTAAAGCATAAATTTGAGTAACAAAAACCCTTACATTTTCCAAGAAAAATGCCGTCTATCAATTAAAATGAGTATTTTTGTGGAAAAAACCAGCAAAGTTAAAAATAGCAACTATAGTCAAATTAACTAACAACTTTATAAAGCAAACGTTATGACAGAGGTTAAAAATACCCCAAAGCGTACCGTATTTTTTATTTCGGAAAGTACCGGCATAACAGCTGAAACATTAGGTATGAGCTTATTATCGCAATTCCCACAAATCGACTTTACCTATATTCAAAGACCTTTTGTAGACAGTGTAGAAAAGGTAAATAAACTGGTGGGTGAAATTAATCAAATAGCTCAATCAGAAAACTTTCGTCCACTAGTATTTGCAACTATGCCTGAGGAAAAAGTAAACCACTTGTTACAGCTTGCAAACTGTCACTATTACGAAGTCTTTGATAGTTTTTTAGATAAAATTGGTAATGATTTAAAAGCCACTCCTGTTTTTGAATCAGGTTTAAGTCATGGTTTAGTCAATGAAAAAGTCTATGATTCACGTATTGATGCTTTAAATTTTACGTTAAAACACGATGATGCGATGGTGCTAAAAACAATAGGTGAGGCTGATGTCATTATTGTCGGCCTTTCACGCTCGGGGAAAACACCAACCTCGCTGTACTTAGCGCTTAAGTTCGGTATCAGAGCGGCTAATTACCCGATTACAGAAGATGATTTTGAGCGTAACGAATTACCTGCTGTTTTACTTGAGAGTCGAGACAAAATTTTTGCAACTAAGATTAAAGCAAAGCGACTTCACCAAATTCGTGAAAAACGCATGCCAAATAGTCAATACGCTGCTTTAGAAACGTGTAAAGATGAGATCAAGAAAGTGCAAGATTTATATACTAAATATCACTTAAACCCTATGGATGTAACTAGCCAGTCTATAGAAGAACTTGCTGCACAGATTGTGCGCAAATTGCACAAAACCGGAAACCTAAAAAAAACCTTGCACAGCTGGGAACGTAAAAAATGATCGTAAAGATAATCCTTTTCAAATTTTTTAATTTAATTCTTAGTCATCTTAATCCTAGGATTCTATCCTAGTTACATAAAGTAAATTAAATAAGGAAAAACTGCGAATGAAAAGTACCCGCAATATTATCTGGCTCAATGAGTTAGGCATTAATGATATCGACAAAGTAGGGGGTAAAAATGCCTCTCTAGGTGAGATGATACAAAATCTAACTAATTTAGGTGTTAATGTTCCAGGTGGTTTTGCAACCACAGCAGATGCTTACCGAGGTTTTCTTGAACATGAAGACTTGGGTAAAAGGATTAATAGCTTACTCGATGAACTTGATGCGGATGATTTAGATGCATTAGCTAAAACAGGCAAGAAAATCCGTGAATGGATTATGCAAGTACCGCTTCAAGAGCAACTCGAAACGGATATTAATTTAGCCTATATCGAACTCGAAAAAAATTACGGAACTGATGTTACCTGGGCAGTACGCTCCTCCGCCACTGCAGAAGATTTGCCGGATGCCTCATTCGCAGGTCAGCAAGAAACTTTTTTAAATGTAGCAGGCATTGATGATATTAAAATGGCGATTCGCAAGGTTTTTGCCTCACTGTTTACCGACCGTGCCATTTCATACCGTGTACACCAAAACTTTGCCCATGAAGGTGTGGCATTGTCAGCTGGCATACAAAAAATGGTGCGCTCTGATATTGCCGCCAGTGGTGTGATGTTTACCCTAGATACCGAATCAGGCTTTGATAAAGTCGTATTTATTACCGGTAGTTACGGCTTGGGGGAAATGGTAGTACAGGGTGCTGTAAATCCTGATGAGTTTTATGCCCATAAAGGCAATTTGGCAGATGGTAAACCCGCTGTTTTAAGCCGTACTCGTGGCAGTAAATTAATTAAAATGATTTACGATAATGCTGGTGATGAGCCTGTCACCATCGTAGATGTGGAAAAAGACCAACAACTTAAATATTGTATCAACGATGCACAAGTAGAGGAACTGGGGCGACAAGCGCTTATTATTGAAAAACATTACCAACGCCCAATGGATATTGAGTGGGCATTAGATGGTAACGATGGCGGTTTATACATTGTACAAGCCCGGCCCGAAACGGTACAAAGTCAATCTGGAAACGTGATTGAGCGCTTTGAGATGAAACAGAAAGGCAAGGTCATAGCTGAAGGGCGCTCTATTGGCTCACGTATCGGAGCTGGTACCGCAAAAATCATTCTAAGCCTAGATGACATGGATAAGATCCTACCGGGTGATGTGTTAGTAACCGATATGACTGACCCCGATTGGGAGCCAATTATGAAACGTGCTTCTGCCATCGTTACTAACCGAGGAGGACGAACCTGTCATGCAGCCATTATTGCCCGTGAGTTAGGCGTGCCTGCCGTTGTCGGCTGTGGTGATGCTACCGAGACTATTACAGATAACACACCTATTACCGTATCTTGCGCCGAAGGTGACACGGGTTACGCCTATAAAGGAATTTTAGATTTTAACGTTAACAAAACACAAATCGACACAATGCCAAAACTTGATTTGAAAGTCATGATGAATGTCGGTAGCCCAGACCGTGCTTTTGATTTTTGCCAATTACCCAATAAAGGCGTCGGTTTAGCGCGTATGGAATTTATCATTAACAATATGATAGCAATTCATCCACGAGCGTTGTTAGCGCTGGAGGAGCAATCTGAAGAACTCCAAGATATTATTAAAGAACGCACTCAAGCTTATGATAGTCCAAGAGATTTTTTCATTAAAAAGATTTCCGAAGGTGTTTCAACTCTAGCAGCCGCATTTTACCCTAAGCCCGTCATCTTGCGCATGTCTGACTTTAAATCCAATGAATACGCTAATTTAATTGCAGGGCCAAACTATGAACCGCATGAAGAAAACCCCATGATCGGTTTTCGAGGTGCAGCGCGTTATATTGATGAAAGCTTCCGTTCTTGTTTTGAAATGGAGTGTGAAGCGATCAAGTTTGTTCGTGAAGAAATGGGCTTTGATAATATTGAGGTGATGATTCCATTTGTAAGAACCCTTGAGGAAGCCAAAGCTGTCACTGATTTATTGGCACAAAATGGGCTAGCACGTGCTGAACAAGGCCTCCGCCATATCATGATGTGTGAGCTGCCATCCAATGCAGTACTCGCCACTGAGTTTTTAGAATACTTTGATGGGTTTTCAATCGGCTCTAATGATATGACTCAATTAACCTTAGGCTTAGACCGCGATTCTGGCCTAGTGGCAGAAGGTTTTGATGAACGTAACCCCGCCGTAAAAGCGATGATTAAAATGGCAATAATAGCCTGTAAAGAGCAGGGCAAATATGTCGGTATCTGCGGACAAGGGCCATCAGATCATCACGATTTAGCAAAATGGCTTATGGAAGAGGGTATTGATAGTGTCTCATTAAACCCTGATACAGTGATAGATACATGGAACCGTTTGGCTAATAACGATTAATTCAGATTTCAGGTCTTAACGATGAGGAAGGACGCTGAAAAATAAATAATAGTGAGACCTTCGAACGAGTCGAATGATAAGCAAAATGATTTAACTTTCACTCAACTTTTCTTACACCACTGACAAATGAAAAGGTCTCATAATGACAATATTTACTCTGCGCTTTTTTATTGACAAAGGCTTTTCTTTAGGAAGCTCTGAATAACCTAGTTGGGTTCTGCTAGTTTACAAGGTATCAAGTCCTAGGCGTATTTTTTGAGAATGGTCGCTCCCTTCGCAAAAAATAACAACAACGGAATTGATGCCTTGTAAGCTCGCCCTACAGGGCTTAGCCAAGTTTCCAACTTCTTCGTTATTGATTTAAACCATAGAATAACTATGCTTAAAATCAATGCCTCGAACTTGAAAACTTGGCGTTGCCAGAACTCAGCTAGGTTATTCAGAGACTCCTTTATAATACCGCTGTTACAGATTTTGAACTCTGAATAGCTTTATTAATAGCTATTTTGGTTGTCTCGCCACGAGCAAGAACAACACCCATACGGCGCTCACCAGCAACTTCTGGTTTTCCAAATAAGCGTACTTGGGTGTTTTCTTGTTGGAGGGCTTTATCAATATTTTGAAAGCTAAGCTGCGTGGATTTTCCTTTTACCAAAAGAACACTACTGGCTGATGGCCCGTGAAAATAAATGTTTGGGATAGGTAGTCCTAATATAGCTCGTGCATGAAGCGCGAATTGAGAAAGGTCTTGTGAAATCATCGTAACCATTCCAGTGTCATGCGGACGAGGGGAGACTTCACTAAAGATAACATCATCCCCTTTTATAAAAAGTTCTACGCCAAAAATCCCACGTCCACCTAAGGCTTTAGTAACCATTGTCGCAATATCACGTGATTTTTGTAAAGCGCTACTAGACATATTTTGTGGTTGCCATGATTGCCTATAGTCCCCATTGACTTGTAGATGCCCGATGGGCTCACAAAAGCTTGTTTCAACTTCTTTATTATTACTACTGTTAAGGTGTCGAACTGTGAGTAAGGTTATTTCATAATCAAAATCAATAAAACCTTCGATGATTACTTTCCCAGCCCCTGTACGCCCACCTTGTTGTGCGTGATCCCAAGCCGTATCAATATCAGATTCAGATTGAATAGTACTTTGGCCTTTACCTGATGAACTCATTATAGGTTTAATTACGCAAGGGATGCCCACTTCTTTTATAGCTGCATCAAATGCTTCACGGGTTTCAGCAAACTGGTAAGGGGATGTTTTAATGCCCAGCTTTTCTGCCACAAGGCGACGAATACCTTCGCGATTCATGGTCAACTTTGCGGCATTAGCAGTGGGGATGACATTAAAGCCTTCGTTCTCAAGCTCTACTAAAGTGTCGGTCGCAATTGCTTCAATCTCAGGAACTATATAATCCGGTTTTTCTAATTCAATCACTGTTCGTAATGCCACGCCGTCAGTCATGGAAACACAATGACTTCGGTGAGCTACTTGCATCGCAGGTGAATCGGGGTATCTATCAACTACAATCACTTCAACGCCATAACGTTGTAATTCGATAACAACTTCTTTACCAAGCTCGCCACCCCCACAGAATAAAACTTTAGTGGCGGTTGGCGAAAGCGGCGTACCTAGAGTTATTGTCATGACTGATTATCCATAAATACAAAGGTAGGCAGTTTCTTGTTGAATACTGACATCAAAAGAGCTGTTTGCATCAACCTCAAAAGAATCTCCTTCTTGGAAAGTTGTAATATCATCAGAATCTGAAAACTTAACCCGCATAGCACCGGAGACTACGATCATTTTTTCTTTATCTGCTGTATTAAACACATAATTCCCTACTGCCATTACGCCAACTGTGGCTGGCTTTGTTGTTTTTGTTGATGAATTTTCCGAAGATGGTAACGTTGATTCAAATGCGATAGATTTAACTTTGCCATCAAAATATTCATTGGTTTCAAACATGCTATATCCTTTACTATAAATGGGTTTATATGATTCATTAATTCTAATCCATTTGAGTCTTTAAATCCTTAGAATTCATCTCATATTACCTTTAAAAACACAGTATACTCCCCTCTTATTTAAACATTCAGGATGACTCATGACCATTAAACGCACTGGACACCGCTACATTGATTCACAATCAGGAACGACCTTAGATGTGTGGTTCCCACGTTCAAATAAACAAATTGCGCGTAATTGCTTGGCACAAAAAGTAGGGATAATTAAAAGTGATTTTGTTGAGGTTGAAATTACTTCCATTGATGACGCTCCTAAATCGGTTGAAGATGCCTACTTACGTTTACATTTGTTATCAGAATGTGCGGTACAACCGAACGAAATTAATCTAGATGGTGTCTTTGGTTTGCTGGCAAACGTTGCATGGACCTCTGCTGGCCCTGTACTACCTACTCAAGTTGAAAATTTACGTGCCTTAATTGCTACGGATGAGCATCAATTTAATGTCACTTGTATCGATAAATTTCCTCGCATGACTGACTATGTAATCCCCGAAGGTGTACGTATCGCGAATGCAGATCGAGTTCGCTTAGGTGCACATTTATCTTCAGGTACAACTATCATGCATGAAGGTTTTTGTAACTTTAATGCCGGCACTTTAGGTTCTTCTATGGTTGAAGGGCGTATCAGTGCAGGTGTGGTCGTGGGCGATGGCTCAGATATTGGAGGTGGTGCTTCAATTATGGGTACGCTTTCAGGGGGAGGAACTCAGGTTATTTCAATGGGAGAAAAGAATCTGCTTGGTGCCAATGCTGGTTTGGGTATTTCATTGGGCGATAACTGTATTATTGAGTCAGGTTTGTATTTAACCGCAGGGACCAAGGTTAAAATGCCTGATGGTAGTATTGTTTCCGCACGTGAACTATCAGGCCAGTCGGGGTTATTGTTTAGGCGTCATAGCCAAACAGGTGCAGTAGAGGCGATTGTAACTGACGGCTCTTTATGGGGTGGTCTAAATGATGCTTTACACAGCAATGATTAAATATTAAAACAGGAAACGTATGATAAAATTAAAAGTACATTGGAGTTTTTGGTTAATTACGCTATTAGGTGTTCTTTGGAGCGCTTTGGGTGTAATGAATTATTTAATGCAAATAATGAATCCTGAATTTGTTGCATCATTTCCCGATTTACAGCGCTCTGTAATTGAAAATAGGCCAGACTGGGCAACCGCAGGTTTTGCTGTCTCGGTTTTCCTTGGTTCACTTTTATTGCTTTTTAAAAAGTCTATATCTTTTTACTTTTTACTGTTATCTCTTTTAGGAACGATTGTAGTGGTGGTGCATGTTCTCCAAGTAGCCGCAGTAACTAATGGTTTTGAAGTCCCTCAGTTAAGCATGATGGCTGGTATGCCATTCATAGTCTCAAGTATTTTAGTTTGGTATTCTAAGCTTGCGCAAAAGCGTGGCTGGCTTTAATTTATTCGTAATTTAAAGGTAGGTATTTTCTTTGTATCTACAATGTCATGTTGTATTAACCAATTGAAAGCGTCCTCAGCATCTTCCATAAACCATTTTTCTGCTGAACCTAAGCGGAAGGTGTAACCCCAACTATCCATATCTTGCATCATGCGTTTTTTACCAAAATCTAGAAGATTATCAGCTAATATTATTTGTAAAAAACACACTGCGTTTTCTTCGTCATAATCACCTGCTGCATCAGTATTTAGCGTTTTCCTTCGTTGATCATCCATGCAGATGAAATGGCAAGCTTCATGAAATAAGGAGTGAATAGGGGTGTCGGGGCGGATGTATAATTTATCTGTTATGAGCCCAGCTTCAGATTCACCCCAGTAACTACCAGGAATATCCTCATTAAATGATTTTAAAACTAATTGAAGCTGATATTGCTGGAACAGTTGTTGCAATGATTTAAAAGGGAAGTCGCTAACACTTAAAACCTTCACAGAGCTGTAATTTTCTTGGGCTTGACTACGTCATCATACATTTATTGCTCTACAGTACTATTATTTAGCTCTAAGCTAATGATTTTTAGCAAGTTATTTTTATTCTTCACATGTATAACAGCGATGCCTTCACGGGTGAGCCACTGGTTTTCATTAGTAAATTGATATCGAGATAAGAATTTTCCTTCACCTTGAATAGTATTAGCAACTTTTTTCCATGAAAAATCATAAAGTAACATTTTTCTTTCTTGGGTAATTTCAAAGAGTGAAGTTAGTTTCGCGGTAATTTGCTCGGCAGATTGCCCGCTAATATCAGGGGTGTTAGATAGAATGGGTTCGATATTTTCAACTTTTCCTAGCTCGTAAGACTCTTCAAGTTGGTGCAATAATTTTTCTAGGTGCGGTTCTAAATCGTATATGTATGTGGTGCTAGCCAGTAAAGGCTGGGCTTGATTTTGTTGAGCCTTTTCACTTGATTTTTCGTGCAGAAATTCATTTTGTAATGACTGCGGCTTCGCGTTAATCGCTGGCAGTGTAGGGTTATTATTTTGTACGATAAGCTCTGGTTTGGTTGTTTGAATAAAGTAAGCGGTGAGTGATAATAATGAGACCAATGCTAACGATGCCATGACGTAAAATGTATTTTTTGTTTGTGATAACGACTTTTCAGCTTGCAACGTTGCTTTGTAAAAACTATTTGGTGGTGTTCGAGGGTCGGTCGTATCCCGTGAGCGTTGTTGTGAAGTAAGCTTTAATGCTTGTTTATTTAAAGTTTGATAAGCATTAGTTATTTTACTGGCTTTATCAGCAGCATCTTCGGAAGGGTTTTTATCTGGGTGATAAATTTTCATCAATAACTGATAATTAAGCTTTCTTTCAGCCGTATTATTATTGTGGTTCAGACCAAGATATTTATGGGGTGGATTTGTTGTTGTGAGTAATACCTCTTCAATGAAGTGCATCATTACCTTTTTAAGTAACAACTCTTTAATTTTCATCCGTGCCGAAAACTCATTTAACTTTTTCCCAGACGCACATAAGCGCAGTAAATCAGTGACACCATCGGGTAATTCAGATTCAGGGAAGGTCAGCCATTCCATCTCGCTCGGGTATTTATAGAGACGAATAGCTTGATGTAAAGCGGGGGTTTTCATAAATTTAGTATATCAAAAATAAATAGTTTAAGCGTTAGTTATCTTCAGCGCGTATTGCATGCGCTCTTCCTACAGGCCCTGTACTATCTTGCCCAATTGCCGTTTCTATATCATCAATGCGTTGATTAAGATCATCTAAATGAGAAGGGAGTTCATTATTCAATTGTGCGGAGGCCTTCATGCTAGGGTCTCCTGCTGCAACGAGGGTAGTTACTAATGGAATGGTATTGTGCTTATCAGGCATCATTTAAGGCTCAGAGTTGGTGGTATTCTAAAGTATAACCACGGTCGCGATAAAAAGCATAACGTTTACGACCAGCGACTAGTATCTTCTCGTTCGTATCAATGATTTCAGCCACCTTGGAAAAACGTGAGAAAAAATCAGGATGATGATTAGAGATATTAATTAAGTAGTCGCAATTACTCATCGGTTCAAAATCATGTGAAATAGTTATTTTTTCGATAAACTTGGTGTGATTGTCAGGTGACTCATTATGTTGTAGATCCGCGCTTACAATGATATGCGGGATAAAACTGGTTTTATCAGCTATCCAAAGCTTATCATCAATGAGTTTACTAGTACTCTCGCTATCGGTGTGAATATGTACGGCTAAGTTTTTTTTTAAGGCAAGGTTCGTCAGGCGATAAGCTATTGCAAGCCTATTTTGTAAGCCTTCTTCTTTTGAAACATAAAAATTAATATGAGTCACAATACGCTTTTACAAGACAGGCTTGCCTAGTTTGTTTGATTAGCTTGATTTATCAAAAATTGTGAAAGCAATGGGACGGGGCGACCCGTTGCATCCTTGTCTGTCCATGCGGTACCTGCAATATCAAGATGCGCCCATTTATAATCTTTAGTAAATTCACCCAAGAAGCAGGCTGCTGTGATTGTCCCAGCGGCACGCCCACCAATATTACCTAAATCCGCAAATGAGCTTTTGAGTTGTTTTTTGTATTCATCACCCATCGGTAAACGCCATGCGCGATCATTGATTGTATTACCTGCATCCATTAAATCATTAGCAAGCTGATCATTATTAGAAAGTACCGCACTAATATGATGACCTAATGCTATGATGCAAGCACCGGTTAAAGTGGCCGCGTCAATAACAATAGAGGGATTATATTTGCCGACATAGGTAAGTGCATCACATAACACTAAACGACCTTCTGCATCGGTATTTAAAACCTCAATGGTGATTCCTTTCATGGATGTCACGATATCACCAGGTTTAGATGCTCTGGCGCTTGGCATGTTTTCTGCAGCCGCTAAAACTACAACGAGATTGATTTCTAATTGCATTTCAGCACATGCTTTAAGTGTACCTAACATGCCTGCAGCACCGCCCATATCAAATTTCATTTCATCCATATTAGCACCTGGCTTTAATGAAATTCCACCGGTATCAAAGGTTACACCTTTACCGACTAATGCTATTGGTTGTTTATTTTTATCTTTGGCTCCAAAGTATTGTAAGACAATCATCTTTCCCGGCTCATCGCTACCTTTACTTACCGAAAGGAAAGAGCCCATACCCAATTTTTCCATATCCGCTTCTTCGAGTGTTTCGATATCAACGTTTTTATAGTCTTTGGCTAGCTTACTTGCAATATCTGCAATATAAGATGGCGTACATACATTACCGGGGTGATTGGCTAAGTTACGGGTGAGATTCATTCCTTTTGATATCGCAACACCGTTATTCAACGCGGTAAGGTGTTCTTGTCTTCCATGAATATAAATTTCTTTCAGAGTAGGGTTGTCTTTTTTGTTGCTTTTATAATCTTGGAGTTGATATAGGCTATCTGCAAAAGCTATCACCGTTTGGGTAACAGCCGTATATTGTTGTTCTTTTTGCGTGTTTTCGGTTAAGTAACTATTGACGCTCTCAATAGATGAGTTTTGTATTACTTTGCAAGCCGCTTGCGAAGCTTGATTAACTATTTTCGCTGAGTACTCCTCTTGTTTGCCACAACCAATTAACAGTATGCGAGAGGCGGTTACACCAGTAATATCGTAAAGCATTAATGAGTCCGCAATGTCAGCTTTAAAATCACCTTTTTCTAGTATTGCGTTGATTTGTCCGTTACTCGCTTTATCGATTTGGATACCAGCATCGCTGAGCTTTGTTTTTTTCTTATCTGAAAAAACAGAAATAATGATACAGTCTTGTGTATCAGTTACAGGGTTATTGTTTGAATTTAAGGTAAATTTCATGAGGCTTCCAGATAGGATATTTAAGTTTTAAGCACAGGGATTATAGACCTTGTAAACCCAGATCGAAATAGCCGAATAAAAATACTCAGATTTAAAATAGAATAGTTGTACCTTTATAAGCAAACTACTATATAATTACGCGTTTTTAAATTAGCCAAAATACGTTGTTTGAACGCGTACTTTGGTATTCAACAACAAGCATAAAGCAAGAGTATAGTCATGGCAGAAGACCTAGAGAAGTATCGTAATATTGGCATTTTCGCACACGTAGATGCAGGTAAAACAACCACAACGGAGCGTATCCTAAGCCTTACTGGTAAAATTCATAAAATAGGTGAGGTTCACGATGGTGAAGCTACAACCGATTTTATGGAGCAAGAAGCGGAACGTGGTATTACTATCCAGTCAGCAGCGGTTAGTGCTTTCTGGAAAGATCACCGCATGAATATTATTGATACACCAGGTCACGTTGACTTCACAGTGGAGGTTTATCGCTCACTGAAAGTACTTGATGGCGGCGTTGGTGTTTTCTGTGCATCAGGTGGTGTTGAACCACAATCAGAAACTAACTGGCGATATGCCAACGAATCTGAAGTTGCTCGCATAATCTTTGTTAATAAATTAGACCGTGTAGGTGCTGATTTTTATCGTGTAGTAAAGCAAGTTGAAGATGTTTTAGGTGCCAATCCATTAGTAATGGTTTTACCGATAGGCACTGAAGATAAATTTACTGGTGTTGTTGATTTGCTAACACGCAAGGCGTGGGTATGGGATGGTTCCGATGATCCTTTAGCTTACGAAATTCAAGATGTACCTGCTGATATGGTTGATCAAGTCGAAGAGTGGCGTGAAAAGCTTATCGAAACAGCCGTTGAAGTTGATGATGATGCAATGGAGCAATACCTTGAAGGCAATGAGCCTGACATGGATACCATTAAAGCTTGTATCCGCAAAGGTACACGTGAGCTAACTTTTTTTCCGACATACACAGGATCAGCCTTTAAAAATAAAGGCATTCAGTTAATTCTTGATGCAGTCATTGATTATTTGCCAAACCCTATGGAAGTTGACCCTCAGGCAGAGACAGATGAAGAAGGCAATGAAACGGGTGAATTTGCGATTGTTGATCCAGAAAAGCCTTTGCGAGCTTTAGCCTTTAAGATTATGGATGATCGCTACGGGGCTCTGACCTTTATTCGTGTCTATTCAGGCAAGCTTGAGAAAGGCATGACAGTTCTCAACTCAGCCACAGGCAAGACCGAGCGTATAGGTCGTATAGTTGAGATGTCAGCAGACGATCGTATTGAGCTAGATGGCGCACAAGCGGGAGACATTGTTGCAATTTTGGGTATGAAAAATGTTCAAACAGGCCATACCTTATGTGACCCAAAAAGCCCTGCTATCCTTGAACCGATGGTATTCCCTGATCCAGTAATCTCGATTGCCGTATCACCAAAAGATAAAGGCGGTTCTGAGAAAATGGGTGTTGCCATTGGTAAAATGGTTGCTGAAGATCCTTCGTTTCGTGTTGAAACAGATGAAGATAGTGGTGAAACTATTCTTCGTGGAATGGGGGAATTACACCTAGATATTAAAATTGATATTTTAAAGCGTACACACGGTGTTGATGTTGAAGTGGGTAAACCACAGGTTGCCTACCGTGAAACAATCACATCTCGCATAGAAGATAGCTACACACACAAAAAGCAATCAGGTGGCTCTGGTCAGTTTGGTAAAATTGATTACATCATGGAGCCTAATGAGCCGGGTGAAGGATATGAATTTGAATCAAAAGTTACCGGTGGTAACGTACCTCGAGAATACTGGCCCGCTGTAGAGAAAGCATTTGGCCAGATGATGGATAATGGTGTGCTTGCAGGCTTCCCTGTTCTTGATGTTAAAGTTACCTTGCTTGATGGTGCTTACCATGCAGTCGATTCATCAGCAATGGCATTTGAACTAGCTGCAAAAGGGGCTTTCCGCCAGACTATGCCGAAAGCAGGTGCTCAGTTAATTGAACCAATTATGAAGGTTGATGTGTTTACACCAGAAGATCACGTTGGTGATGTTATTGGTGATATGAATCGTCGTCGTGGCATGATTAAATCACAAGAATCAGGTCCAACAGGAGTACGCATTAAAATTGACGCACCACTGGCTGAAATGTTTGGCTACATCGGTGATTTGCGCACAATGACTTCTGGTCGTGGGCAATTCTCTATGGAATTCTCACACTATATGCCTTGTCCTAAGAATGTAGCGGAAGAAGTCATAAAAGAAGTTAAAGAGCGCGAAGAAGCTAAAAAGAAATAATCAACTATTTGTTGAATAAAAAAATACTCGTATCGAAAGACACGGGTATTTTTTTATGTTGAAATTAGCGTACACTGTTTATTTACTTATTTGTTACGGTTTTTACAACAGGAAATATTTAATGATCAATAATGATGTACTTCGTAGACTGCGCTATACCTTTGAGTTAAGTGACTCAGATATGATGCGCTTAGCAAGCTCGTCAGACACTAAAGTGACGCGTGCGGAAATAAGTGATTGGCTAAAAAAAGATGATGACCCTTCACAAAAAAAGTGTAATGATTTTCAGTTGGCTATTTTTCTTAATAATTTTATTGATGCTAAGCGTGGCAAGCAAGAGGGAAAAGAGCGCGCGCCTGAAAAATCACTAAGTAATAACCTCATTTTTACAAAGTTGAAAATAGCGTTAAATTTACGTGCCGAGGATGTGATAGAAATATTAGCCTTAGCAAACTTTAAACTTAGTAAACACGAGTTAAGTGCCTTTTTCAGGAAGCAAGGACATAAGCACTACCGTGAATGCAAAGATCAAATACTAAGAAACTTCTTACAAGGGTTACAATTTAAATACAGAGCTGTAACAGCTTCAGATAAAAAAAAGACAAAACTCATTAATAGTCATGAAAAAAAACCTAAGCCTTCAACTTCTAAATATAAATGGAAAGGTATAGAAAAGGTCAAACCTTCTTCTAAATAAATCAAGGGATGTGCACAAAGCACTTACTTCCGCACGATTAGGATCGACTGGATGCACTAATCGCTCTTTGCTTCCAATAGTAACCACCTGCAGAGGCAATTATAACAATTGCAGCATAGACAGCATAATTCATGAGGGTTATCCCCTCGCTTGATTGCAAGGCTACTACCAGCATTACAAACACAGTAAGAAGCCCAGCAAGAAAACTATGAAGTAACGTTTTACGTCTAGCAATGCCTGCAGTTATATAACCACCTATAAAAATAATGGCAAAAAAAACAGGGATTGCAATAATATAGCGAACTGCATCATGAAACTGACTAATATAAGGATATAAGAAAATATAAACTATCTTCATTAACAAGGATGCAATTATTATAAATAATGCACCACTTAAAAGTGCTTTAATAGAAAGGTTTAAGTTCATAATAATGTGAGTTTACCTTGTGACTTTAATTGCTCTTGGTTTCATTCGTGTTGTCATTCTACGTAGCTCTATTTATTTTGATGCTGACAAAGTTTTTCCAGTCATTAAGTCATGTAAAATATTTGCTGCCTCATAAAGAAAAACATCAACATCCTTCTTTTTTGTAAATATATCATCATTCTTTTTTTCTTGCGCATCTCTGAGCTCTTTCATCGTTTTATATGAGGACTTACCATTTGCAACTTGAAGTTGGTTCTCCAGCTCTAAAAGTTTCTTATTAAAAGCGCTACGCTTTTCCTGGCGTTTCGCAAGGTTTAGAGACAAGACTTTCTCATTTCCCGCATTGACTAGTAATTTCAGGCGGTTAAAAGTAGAAACGTATTTTGGTGTTTGATTCCTTCGTTGGACGGAATTTTTTTCTGCTTGTTTAATAGCTGTTTCAGGGATCGCGCTATTGAATTTTCGATGTTGTGCCTCATCGATATGCCTCCATGGTAGCGCGTTCTTATAGGCACGCTCTCCAAAATCACCTTCGATTTTAGGTAGATTCCAAGAAATATCAGGAACAACGCCTTTATGCTGCGTACTATCGCCATTAATTCTAAAGAATTGTGCGGTAGTGATTTTAATTTCCCCTAAAGGTTTATCAAATGATTTTCGCGTGTATGAATTTAATGGAAGTACAGTCTGCACAGTACCTTTACCAAAGGTAGTTTCACCGATTATAACCGCCCGTTTATAATCTTGCATCGCTCCTGCAAATATTTCGGAGGCAGAAGCACTGCCTTTATCAATCATTACTGCCATAGGGCCATCATAAATAAAGCCTGAGTCATTATCTTTTAAGATATCAGTCCTGCCACTACTGTCCTTTATTTGAACCACAGGGCCGCGATCAATAAATAAATCTGTGAGTGAAACAACCTCACTAAGAGAGCCACCACCATTTCCTCGAAGATCTATAATTAGATTATTAATACCTTCTTTTTTAAGTTCTATCAGGAGTTTTTTAACATCACGCGTCGTGCCAGCATACTCTTTATCGCCACGGCTGCGAGCTTTAAAATCAATATAGAATGAGGGTAGCGTAATCACTCCGATTTTATCAGTACCGATATTTATAATGTGTTTACTTGCAGCTTGATGCTCAAGTTTAATTTTATCTCTTACAATGGTTACAATTTCTGGCTTACCGCTTAAACCAGTCTCATGAGGTAACACAGAAAGTACTACCGTTGAACCTTTCTTGCCTCGAATAATATTAACAACATCACTTAAACGCCAGCCTACGATGTCCTTTACATTTTCCTTGCTATCTTGACCAACACCAATAATACGATCACCAGCAGCAATTTTTCCGCTCAGATCTGCGGGTCCACCAGGCACTACGCTAATGATTTTTGTATGTTCATCATCAGTACGAAGTACCGCGCCGATTCCGCTTAAAGAAAGGCTCATTTGAATATCAAATTGTTCTGATGAGCGTGGCGATAGGTATGAGGTATGTGGCTCAATTGCAGTTGCATATGAATTTGCAATGGTTTGAAATAGTTCATTGGGTTTGATCTGAGCAGTGCGTTTAGCCATATTTAGATAACGTTTTTTGAGGCTTTTTAAAGTTTCTTCGTGAGTTTTATCTGCTAAAATTTGATTAATATAGTCATTTTTTATGCGTTTTTCCCATAACGCATCCAATGCTTGGACATCACTCGCCCATGTAGCATCTTTACGATCAATATTATAATTTTCATTTTTTGTTAAATCGAGTTTTTTGGCTATGTGCTGGGTTGCATACTCTGAGCGCTCTTTTACGCGCAGCTGATAAATTTTAAAGATACCCACAGCGACATCGGTGTTTCCACGATCAATATAGTCATCGAACTTATCTTTATATTGGTTGAAGCCGTTAATATCAGCTTGAGTGAAGTAGACCTTACTCGGATCTAGTTGTTTTAAGTATTGTGTTAATATTTTTTCAGAAAAACTGTCATCAAGATTAAACTTTTTATAGTGAAACCGCTTTAACATTTTATTGATAAGCGAAAGTTCAAAATTATGACGCGGTGAAAGCTCTAGTGTACTAAGATTTGTTTGCGACATGTTATCCGTTTCATCGGATTTAGAAGTGCCACTAGAAATTTGAGTGCTTAGAGACGGAACACTATTTCCTGCTTTTGCAACATCCTCTGTCATTGGTGGCTTACCTAGACATCCCCCTAAAAGGAGTAGTAATAGACTAAATAGAGAAGCATGTAATATTACTATATGTGGTGTTTTTTTCATTGAGTTTTTCATCATCTAAAGTAGTTCTATAATAAATAAATTGGGGTAATTAGGTTAAAAAATAGGCGGAAATCATACCACCCGTTGTGTAAAAAGACTAATTTTAACAAATTCTTAAGGAAACTCTGAGTATAAAGTTAAGCTGGGTAGAGAAATGAATCAGCTTTGTAAGCCTTTTAAGTATTTAAACAATAAACGAGATGCTTTGGGAGGCTTATTATTTTGTAATTCTTTATTTGCATTACGAACCAGTTGCCTCAGGTGCTGACGATCAGCATCATCAAATTGATTAACCAACTCATTCATTAAGTCATTATCCCCCGCAATAAGTTTATCGCGCCATTCTTCTAGCTGATGAAACACCTCTAACTCCCGCTCTTGAGGTAATGAGAGCATTTTTATTTCAGCTAAAATAGTGCTGGTATCTTCTTCTGTCATAATACTAGCAATAAAGCGTAACTGTCTTTGCAAGGCGGCTTTTTTTAAGCGCTTCGCTAATAAGACAGCTTCTATCATTCTTTCTGAGAGGCTGATTTTTTCAAATTTACTGTTTGGCATTTCAACTAATTGGCGGCCTAAGTCATGTAATGCCTTCATCTCACGTTTTATTTTTGTTTTATTGGGTCGTTCGCTATACGGTTCACCGGTATGCGGGTTAATATTATCAAGTTGGTGTGAATTATCAGTCATGCTAATTTAGCTCAGGTAATACTTTTATAGAGATAGGGTCTTTCCAGAGCTTTTTCATGGTCAGATGAGCTTGCTTCTTATTGCTACTATTGTAAATACTTAATGTTGCTTTGCAAGTAGCCCCCCCTTCTACATTGAAGCAATATCGCTCTAGTTGATGATCTTTAAGAATTCTTTGTAATTGTCGTGCAACGGGAATTCCTGTTTCTAAGACCTCAATATCACTTCCAATAATGTGACGAATTTCTGGTAATAAGAAAGGGTAATGGGTACAACCTAAAATTAAAGCGTCAACCCCTTGATCAAGTAAAGGTAAAATATATTTCTTTAATAAAGAGATCGTTTTATCACTGTTTAACTCATAAGCTTCAACCTGTTCAACTAAACCGGGACAAGCTTGAGCAAGGACTTTTTTATCCTGGGCGTAGCGCTCTGTTAAACCAAGTAGTCTTTCACTATTAATGGTTCTTTGTGTGGCAAGTACTCCGATAACCCCATTTTTGCTCAGCTGGCTCGCTGGTTTAATAGCAGGCTCTAAACCAATAACTGGAACATCAACATTAGTCCGTAATATCTCCGCAGCTTCGGCTGTAGCGGTATTACAAGCAATAACTATTGCCTTAGCGCCTTGATTTAATAAAAATTCAGTAATCTGCTGTGATCGTTGCTGAACATATTTTGCACTTTTATCACCATAAGGCGCATGTACCGAGTCACCAACATAGATAAGATTTTCATGAGGCAGCAGATGATGAATTTCTTTTAAAACAGAAAGCCCTCCAAGACCTGAGTCGAATACCCCGATTGGACACTCGTCACCGAAAGTTATCATCGTTTATTCGTTATAAAAATTATTGTAGTGCAAGCTATTTGCCACGAATATAATTGATCATCGCATTGTATTTAGGGGAGCGCGTACCTGCTTTTTCAAGCATCGGAAAGATATTGCGATCATCAATCGCAGCAATGCCATTAAAGTGCATCAGCATATCACCACCCGCACGATTCCATGCACGCAAGTATTTACTATAAGCACTTCCCATTTGCGGGCTACGGTTTGCTTTTGCAAATAGACTGTAGACTTTTGGGTCATGGATCACATGAGGGCGATCAACGCGTAATAAATGCTGCCCTCCCTCATAACCTAATAACTTAAGCTTATACTTTCTTGCTAGCGCTACATTCTTTTTAACTCTATCTTCTATCGCATTTTCAATGGCACCACCTTGATAGTTATCTTTTGCTAAACCACCGTTTAATATTTCTCTAAAGAGTTGATTGATACCTGCATTGCCTTGGTTGGCCCAACGCTTAACTAGAGGACGATTTTCAATGCGTGCAATGTAATCACCAAAATAGGGAGCTACTGCATATGCATCAAATGACTTGTAACAGTTGCCACCAACTAGTGGGCAATTCATTAACTCTTCACCCATTTTTGGAGCTGAACCATAGGCTGACACCACACAAACTGCTCGATTTCCAAGATTTTGTTTGAAAATCCGGCACATTTCTTTACTCCGTTTTGCATTGTAATTTAATGCTAAAAATAAACGTCGTGTTCCTGGGTTTTTAATATCTAGCTTACCCCGTGGCCACAATTTTAAACCTTGTTGGGATGCATAATGTGTTGCTGGGTACATTGAGTTCCACACTTCATTCGAGTATTCAACATACACTTTCTGACGTGGGTTTAAACGCCGTTTAACTGTTTGAGCAAAATTCTGCATAAAGCTGTCCGTTGCTTTGTGTGGCATTGAAAACCATGGTGCAGTTTGTGTAGCATTAGCAAGGTCAATCATTGTTTCAACAGGCATGCCAGCATTATGATTATAAAATGCTGTCTGCGGTGTTGCTCTATCTTTCCAATGTGCAAGCTGGGTTAGTTTAGTATTTTGCCAAGGCATAAAACGTATTGAGTTAAATGGTCTGGCAGTTTGTAAGTATTCTTGATTAAAGGTTTGATGGGTATAAGTCTTTGCGTATTTCTGTGGAATTACTTTAATATTACGAATATGATTACGTGGGTTTATACGTGTAATATGTAAACGAAGCTTTCGTTTGGCAGATTTTAAGTTAAAGTCAATACGACCAGGGATTTGACGAATAATCTCCACATCACCGTGTACGCTTATATCACCATCACCTTGATAGGTTACAAAGTGTCTGCCAACAGGAAAGTTGGCTGGCATATCCCAAATGGCGTTAATTGAAGTGAAAATAGGCCTTTCTCCACGTGCTGGCAAACGGGTAGGCCAGCCATTGGCATCAACAGAAACTAGCTCGGTTTCTTTGGTGTTAAAAGATTTTTTGCGGGTACAACCAGGGTCAATCGGGCGGTTACGCTGCCAATCAAATTCACACGATGTTATCCAGCCTCGAGAAATTTTAAAAATATCAATAAAAGGGTTAGATGACCCTAGGTGATGTAAGCCACTTGTGTTGTAGCCTAAACGGTGTCCTGGCGCTGCTTGTGCTGTTGATTTTATTGTCGTCATAGCGAGCAAAGCTGAAGTAACTGTGAGCTGAATCAACATCCGTGTTGTTCTGTTCAAAAACATAAAAATCCCTTTTTAATTTATGTGTTAGAAGGATTTTAACCTTTCCTTTCGCATCTTGCACGGAAATTGTGCAACTCAAAAAAGCGGCACTTAATGAGGGTTTCCTTATGCGCACCGCATGCAATGTGCACAACCATGATGCAACTTGTATTTTATTTGCACTATTTTGTCTACCCCTAAAGTCTAGTATTCTCAAGTAAATCAATCATATATCATGAAAACATATATAAATTAAAGGAGAGTAGTATATGAGCATGAGAATATTGCAAGACCTTGGTGTTGAGCGTTGTAAGGATGGCTACTTACAGAACCCTGAAGATTGGAATAGAGAGATGGTTTTTAAATTAGCTAGTGAATGGAAAGGTATGGAGGTAAGAGACGAGCATTTTCCCATTCTAGAGTTTATACGTGAGTTTCATGCTGAGCATCAAATTACGCCCGATGTACGCGATACAACTAAATTTTTAGTCCAAAAAGGCTATGATAAAAAAGAAGCTAAGAAATATTTGTTTAAACTTTTTCCTAATGGGTATATGCAACAAGGTGTACAGCTAGCAGGTATGAGAAGACCTACCGCCTGGTGTGTTGGGTAAAATTCTAGGCTATAAATATTTCAGGTATAAAAAAACCCGCTGAAAATAGCGGGCTTTTCTATACCTGTTTCTAGTAATTTAGAAAGTAGGGCCTGCTGTTTTAGCAAGCTCTGCTTGTTTTTTAATAAGATCTAACTGTTCTGCAACTTTGTTGGCTAGTTTAATTGCCTTCTTTTCTTTGCCGTCTTTTGCAAGTTCTTCGGCCTTCTTAATCATTTTACCCATGTCACGCCATTCAAAGCCAATTGACTTAGCTTCTTTTTGCGCATCTTTAGCGGCTTTAATTGCATCTGCTGAACCACCGGCCATAGCGGGTGCTGATAATGCTGTTAATGAAAGTGCGATGGTTGCTATTGCAAGTTTAATTCTCATTCATTCCTCCGGAGTTAAATGGATATTTCAAATGTAAAAGTAGTTTTCTTTAAATTATTGACTACATTTCTATTGATACCAGTTTACCTTCTAAAGGTCAATCTCTATAATAATCGGCTAATTTAAGCTTATTCTAATATTTAGCACATGAAACTAAATATTGTTAAGATTTTTTAACTAAAAACGCTTATGCTACTGCTCCCAATAACACACCAACCGTTGGAAAACAATTATGAGAATACTCGAAGAAGCCTTAACATTTGACGATGTTTTATTAGTTCCCGCACATTCAAATGTATTACCTGCTGAGGTTGATTTGGGCACTCAACTGACAAAAAAAATCCGCTTGAATATTCCAATGTTATCGGCCGCGATGGATACGGTTACCGAAGCTAATCTAGCGATCTCATTAGCTCAGGAGGGTGGCTTGGGTATCGTGCATAAAAATATGACGATAGAGCAACAAGCGCATATTATTAGTAGCGTTAAACGTTTTGAAAGTGGCATTATTAAAGAGCCAATTACCATAGCAGCTGACATGTCGATTGGTGATGTTATGGCGTTGACTGCAAAGCATAAAATTTCTGGCGTTCCGGTGGTAGAAAACGGTGATGACTTGGTCGGTATTGTTACCAGTCGAGACCTTCGTTTTGAAACTAAACTTGATCAGCCCGTTTCTTCCATAATGACAACCAAAGAAAAACTTGTGACGGTATCCGAAGGGGCGAGTAAGGATGAAATTAAAAAATTATTACATACCCATCGTATAGAAAAGGTCCTTGTTGTAAATAATGACTTTAAATTACGCGGTTTGATAACAGTAAAAGATATTCAAAAATCTACCGATTTCCCAAGTGCCTGTAAAGATGAATCTGGTAGTTTACGCGTCGGTGCAGCTGTTGGAACAGGTCATGGTACAGAAGCTCGTGTGGAGGCATTGGTTGAAGCTGGAGTTGATGTCATTATTGTTGATACTGCTCATGGACACTCACAAGGTGTTTTAGATCGTGTTAAATGGGTGAAAACAACCTTCCCAACTGTTGAGGTGATTGGTGGTAATATCGCTACAGGTGAAGCTGCTTTAGCTTTGGTTGAAGCAGGAGCTGATGCCGTAAAGGTGGGGATCGGGCCTGGCTCAATTTGCACAACTCGGATGATAGCGGGTGTTGGTGTGCCGCAAATAACTGCAATTATGAATGTCGCAAAAGCCTTAAAACCTAGTGGTGTCCCATTAATTGCTGATGGTGGTATTCGTTTTTCAGGTGATATTGCGAAGTCATTAGCCTCTGGCGCTCACTGTGTCATGTTGGGTGGAATGTTTGCAGGAACGGACGAAGCTCCTGGGGATATTATTATCTATCAAGGTCGCTCTTATAAGTCGTATCGTGGTATGGGTTCACTAGGTGCGATGGCAGATGGCTCAAGCGATCGATACTTTCAAGAATCAGAAAATGCTGCAGATAAATTAGTGCCGGAAGGCATTGAAGGGCAGGTGCCGTACAAAGGGCCATTATCACCAATAATCCATCAGTTAACAGGCGGTATACGCTCTAGCATGGGCTATGTAGGCTGTAAAGATTTACAGGAGATGCGTAATAAGCCTGAGCTTGTACGCATTACTGGGGCTGGTATGAAAGAATCGCATGTTCATGATGTGACGATTACTAAAGAAGCGCCAAATTATCATTCATAACTATCATTTTTGATAGATCACATTTCATAAAAGAAAGTATTGCTATAGCTTGTCGATACTTTAATAAAGTTACAGTTTGGGGTTTTATGCAAATAAACTATGCACAAGTCGATCAAAAAGCATTGGCAAAAGATATTGATTTAATCAAAGAAAAAATTGGTAAACCAACCCAAGAAGATTTAAATCACCTCAAAAAAGTTGAATGGTGGGGACGGTTTTCAGCGCTGCTAGGTTATTCGGTTGCTTGGATTTTTCCACTGAATATTCTTGGCGCTTTCTTAATTAGCTTAGGTAATATTAGTCGCTGGGCCAATGTTGCGCATCCTGTTATGCATGGTGCTTATGACAAAGTCCCAAATATACCGGAACGTTATACGCGCAAAGGTTTTGCAAAAGGTTGGCGGCGAGTTATTGATTGGTTGGATTGGATTGATCCTGCTGCATGGGATTATGAGCACAATAAAAAACATCATTATAATTTAGGTGAGGAAGCAGACCCGGACAATATTGAGCTAAATTTACAATGGCTGCGTGAATCCAGTTTTCCTATGTGGGTACGTTATGTCATCGTTATTGGTTTTGCAGGGATTTGGAAAATTGCTTACTACGCCCCGCAAACATTAAAGATGTTGGCTAATTATGAAAGAAAAAAACGTGGTGAGCCTGAGTATGATACCTTCTTGCGAGCAGGTGCTTGGAGCCCGTTTGCAGAAGATGGTAAACGACTATGGCTAAGTTGCATCCTGCCATATGTAGGTTTTCGTTTTGTATTAATGCCTTTACTATTTTTACCGTTAGGCACTGATGCTGTTTTAAATGTGTTCATGGCTTCACTGCTGGCAGAGTTTTTTGCTAATTTACATTCGTTTTTTGTGATTATCCCAAATCATGCGGCAGAGGATATTTACCGGTTTGAACAGCCAACGAAAGGCCGTGGCGAGTTTTACTTACGTCAAATTATTGGCACGGTAAATTATAATACAGGCTCTGACCAAGTTGACTTCATGCACGGTTGGTTGAACTATCAAATAGAACACCACTTATTTCCATCCATACCCTTGAATCATTACCAAGAAATGCAGCCTTTAGTAAAAGAAATTTGCAAAAAACATAATTTACCGTATCGACAAGATACCGTATTTAAACGTTTATGGATGACGATAGAGTTAATGGTAGGAAAAACCAACCAATTAGTCATCAAACACGCATAACAATTTAATCACCTGAATCCGTGACTTTAATGCGGATAGCAGGGCGTAAGATATTGGTTTAGCACGGGGTTTTGAAAAATCTTAGCTTCGCCATTAGGTTGAGCGGGTGTTTTTTAAACCCGCGATGAATCAATAGCTTGCGTATTGTGTCGTAGTGAAGTCACTGATTCAGGTAATCAGTAGTAAATAAAGAAACACATTTATAGTAACTCTGGAAAGCATCGAATGAGCCCATCAAACATCCATAATGACCGCATCTTGATTCTAGACTTTGGTGCGCAGTATACGCAGCTTATAGCTCGCCGTATTCGCGAAGTAGGGGTTTATTGTGAGATTTACCCGTGGGATGTGAGTGATCAAGATGTTATTGATTTTAAAGCCAAAGGGGTTATTTTATCTGGCGGGCCAGAATCTACCATCGCAGATAACCCTCCCATTGCACCAGCAGCCGTTTACGATTTAGGCGTGCCTGTTTTGGGTATTTGTTACGGCATGCAAACGATGGCAATGCACTTTGGTGGTAAAGTTGAAACAGCTGATCATCAGGAATACGGTTATGCACAGGTAAGGGCGCGCGGACATACGGCTTTATTTAAAGATATTGAAGATGAAGTCAATGCAGAGGGTCATGGCTTATTGGATGTTTGGATGTCGCACGGTGATCATGTTGTTAAAATTCCGGATACATTCAAGTTAATGGCTAGTACCGAAAATGCTCCGATAGCAGGTATAGCCAATGAAGAAAAGCAATTTTATGGCATCCAGTTTCACCCCGAAGTGACACACACAAAGCAGGGTGGTCGTATTCTTGAGCGCTTTAGCAGAGAGATTTGTGGCTGTGAAAACTTATGGAACCCACAAAATATTATTGAAGATAGTATTAATAATATACAAGCGCAAGTGGGTTCTGATGAGGTTATTTTAGGCTTATCAGGGGGGGTTGATTCATCAGTGGTAGCGGCGATGCTACATAAAGCCATTGGTAAGCAACTTACTTGTGTGTTTGTGGATACCGGTTTGTTACGTCTTAACGAAGGTGATCAAGTGATGACAATGTTTGCCGAGCATATGGGTGTAAAGGTCATTCGTGTGGATGCGGAAGCGCGTTATCTTGATGCATTAAAAGGTAAAGCAGATCCTGAAGAAAAGCGTAAAATCATTGGTAACTTGTTTGTTGAAATCTTTGAAGAAGAATCGAATAAACTCAGTAATGCAAAGTGGTTAGCACAGGGCACAATTTATCCTGATGTGATTGAATCAGCGGGAAGCAAAACCGGCAAGGCGCACTTAATTAAGTCGCACCATAATGTCGGTGGTTTACCGAAAGATATGAAACTAGGGCTGGTTGAGCCATTACGCGAATTGTTTAAAGACGAGGTTCGCACCATTGGTATTGAGCTGGGGCTTCCTGCAGAAATGGTACATCGTCACCCATTTCCAGGCCCTGGATTAGGCGTAAGAATACTTGGTGAGGTTAAAAAAGAATTTGCCGATATTTTACGCCTGGCGGATAATATTTTTATTGAAGAATTGTATAAATACGACCTTTATAATAAAACCTCACAAGCCTTTGCCGTATTTTTACCGATTAAATCGGTGGGTGTAACGGGCGATGGTCGTCGTTATGACTATGTTATCGCCTTACGTGCTGTTGAAACAATTGACTTCATGACCGCACGTTGGGCGCACTTGCCGTATGATTTTTTAAGCTTGGTGTCTAACCGAATTATTAATGAGATTAGCAATGTCTCACGGGTAACCTATGATATTTCGGGTAAGCCGCCAGCTACAATTGAATGGGAATAGTTCAGATCACGTTAAACCCTTATTTAACCTTATTTAACCTTATTTCGTTTTTAGTTGACTAAAACAGGAGGGGTTTGTACTTTTCTTTACCCTGCTATAGAATACTATTAATACTTTCAATAACCTAGATAGGTTTCATTATGAATAAGTTACTCCTTATATTCACATTATTATCTTTACTTACCGCTTGTGGCGGCAAGGAAGAGTTCGGAAATGCGGTCATTGATACTGTTCCAGGTCTCACTGATGAGGAGCGTGCTGTATGGCGAATAGCTAACTATGTAAAATATAATGATGGAAAAGTACCGCCGCTGACTTTGTTTAAAGAAGCTGGAATTATTAATGTTAATGAAGTTAATAAAGAAAGTATTCTTAAACTAATCAGCCAAAAAGATTTTGATACGGTTAATAGTAAAGCAGAGTTACAAATATTGATTGATAAGTACAATAAAGCCATTAAAAAAGTACAAGAATATGCAAAAGACAAAGGAAATGCTCCTACAGTAGAAGATTTTTTAGATATTGGCGTTGTTGATAATGAATTACAAACTAAAATAGAGACATTAAACACTCAAATTAAAGGTTTGCCACAAGATCAACTAGATAAAATCTCACTGATTTCTATTCTAGAGATACTCAATAAAATTTAACGGGGTTAGCACTATTAGTGGGACTGACTTAGAAGCCATACATGACAAATGGATGGCTCACGCGCTAGCGCTCGCTCAACGTTCGCGTGATGAGGGTGAAGTACCCGTTGGTGCAGTTATTGTAAAAAATGATCAACTGATTGCTGAGGGCTGGAATCAACCGATTGACCAGCATGATGCCACGGCACATGCTGAAATCATGGCAATTCGAGCTGCTGGCGAAACACTTAAAAACTATCGAATTCCCAATACGACGCTTTACGTGACGCTAGAACCTTGTACTATGTGTGCGGGCGCTATTATTCATGCTCGGGTGCAAACGGTAGTGTTTGGCGCGCCTGACCCTCGTACTGGTACAGCGGGTAGCGCAATTGATTTATTTTCACAGACTTATCATAATCATCAGGTAAATATTCACGGTGGTGTGATGCAAAACGAATGCGGTCAAATTTTGAAAGACTTTTTTAAGCAGCGCCGCGAAAACAATAAAAAGGAAAAAAATGACAAAAGATGAATCCATTAACGTACTCGGCGAGCCACTAGAGTTGTGTGGGGATAATCCAGTAACAGGTTTTTTTCGAGATAGTCATTGTAATACCTGCGAAGAAGACTATGGCTCACACACAGTGTGTATTCAAGCCAGTAAAGCGTTTCTAGATTATTCTAAGTCTAAAGGGAACGATTTATCCACCCCGCAACCACAGTTCGGGTTCGAAGGATTAAAAGCAGGAGACGGTTGGTGCTTATGCGCAGCTCGCTGGCTGGAAGCATATGAAGAGAATGCCGCACCTCGTGTTTTTCTATCAAGAACCCATCAACGTGCCTTGGAAATTGTGCCTTTAGAGTTATTAAAAAAATTTGCCACTGATTTAAATTGAGTTGCCGGTTAATGATTTGAGTCAGTTTTACAGCGAAAGTTTTGCGCGTATAATGCATCATTTTAATTTTTGTATGGTTGAGTCATGTCGAAGTTTGTTGTTTGTGCCTTGTATCACTTTGTAGTCCTTAAAGATTTTGAGTCTTTACGTGACCCTCTGCATAAAGTTATGGAAGACAATGGTGTGCGAGGAACGTTATTACTTGCCTTAGAAGGAATTAATGGTACCATTTCTGGTACGCGAGAAGGCGTTGATGCGGTACTTGCATGGTTAAGGCGTGATTCACGACTTGCACCGCTTGATACTAAAGAATCATATGATGATCAACTGCCGTTCTATCGTACCCGGGTAAAATTAAAAAAAGAAATTGTTACCATGGGGGTTGACTCAATCGACCCTAAAGAGATTGTAGGCACTTATGTTAAACCTAAAGATTGGAATGCTTTGATTTCTGATCCTGACGTTTTATTGGTAGATACTCGCAATGATTATGAAGTGGCTATAGGCACTTTTAAAGATGCTATAAACCCAGATACCACTACGTTTAGGGAGTTTCCACAATATGTTAAAGATAACCTTGATGTCAATAAACATAAAAAAGTAGCTATGTTTTGTACTGGCGGAATCCGTTGTGAAAAGTCGACTGCCTACCTGAAAACTCAGGGCTTTGAAGAGGTCTATCACCTCGAAGGTGGTGTGCTCAAATACTTAGAAGAAGTCCCCGAAGAAGAATCAATGTGGGAAGGTGAATGCTTTGTCTTTGATAATCGGGTATCGGTCAATCACCAGCTTGAAAAAGGGCAGTACGACCAATGTCATGCATGCCGAATGCCCATTACTGACGCGGATAAAGAACATCACCACTTTACTCATGGCGTTAGCTGTCATCACTGCCATGATGTAACTGACGAGGTTCAAAAACAGCGTTATATTGAGCGCCAAAAACAGATAGAACTCGCAAAACAGCGGGGTGAGGAGCATATTGGTGGTGATGTGAGTAAGTTTGCTCGTAAACATCGTAAACAAAAAAAGCAATTTAAAGTCGCACAGGCTCAAAAATAGTGAGGAAGCGTACCTTTAATTTTGATGGCTCTGAAGGTGCCGCTGCAATGCTTGGGATAATATTACATCATTATGCCGATATTGCATTTCCACGGGGTGGCTCAGAATGCGCTGCTGCATCGCGTGAGGCTGTGCTAAGTATTGTGGCGACACTAAAACAAGCAGAATTTATTGAATTAAGTCGTCGGCAACGCCCAATGTTGCGGTCAGCGGTTAAATGGTTTTACATTGATTCTGAATACGCCAGCCCAAACGACCCGATGTTTCTCACATTAACCAATAAATTGCAGTAAACTGCACTATAAGAATAGATGATTGCATTTTTATCAAAATCACATAAAATAACTTTATCGATACTCAAATCGTACATCAGTTTCTATTAACCTTTTAGGGCTTACACCTTGTTTAAACAATCATTAGTCGCAGTTACAACGCTAAGTTTGACACTTGGTGTAATATTTACCCCAATCAGTGTATCTGCAAAGAATAGTTCAAGTGGTTGTTTAAAAGCTACTCAGCTTTGCGAGGCTTATCAATCTTATCGCAAAAAAACCAACCCAGGTAAAGCACATCTCGAAAAAGGTAAACTCTATCCTATTATTGAGAGCAGTAAGAGAAACTCAGCGGTCCGAATTAAAATAAAAAGTTTAAAGCGTTCTTCGCGATGGGTTAAAGCAAGCTGTGGTGAGGTGCTAAGCAGCTGCGAGGTTGGGGCAACGGTACTTTCAAAACCTTTATCAAAGAAAAAGACTGTAAAGAAATCAAAAAAACACACCAAAAACTTATTAGCATTAACTTGGCAACCTAGCTTTTGTGAAACACACGCTAATAAAAAAGAATGTCGTACTCAAACAACCAACCGTTACGATGCAAGCCATTGGTCATTACATGGATTGTGGCCTCAACCCAGAAACAAAACTTATTGTGGTGTTAGCCGAACAGACAAAGGTATAGACCGTAATAAACGCTGGCACTTATTAGAACCTGTTGAGCTAAGCCAAAAAACAGCAACCGAGTTAGCTTTTGTTATGCCAGCGGTAGTATCTAATCTACAACGGCATGAATGGATAAAACACGGTACCTGTTACGGTACCGATGCGGATACTTACTACTCAGATGCTATCGGATTAACCAAGCAAGTGAACCAATCAATTGTTGGCAAGTTGTTTAACAAAGGTGTAGGTAAACACGTGACTTTAAAACAAGTCCGCAAACACTTTGACAAAGCTTTTGGTGAAGGCACAGGTCAAAAAGTTGATATGCGTTGTGATCGTAAGGGACGTGTAGCAGAGCTATGGATCAACCTTAATGGTGAAGTAGCTTCAGATAATTTGGCTGACCTATTAAAAGATGCGTTACGTGCCGGCTCTACGTGTAAGGCCGGGAAAATTGATCGGGCTAATAACTTCTAACACGTTTCTCATCAGCATCCGGTCGTAGTTACTTTATGGAATCTCTGAATAACCTAGTTGAATTCTGCGAGCTTACAAGGCGTCAAGTCCTAGGCGTATTTTTTGAGAATGGTTATCCCCTTCACAAAAAATAACAACAACGGAATTGATGCCTTATAAGCTCGCCCTACGGGGCTTAGCCAAGTTTCCAACTTCTTCGTTATTGATTTGAATCATAGAATAACTATGCTTAAAATCAATGTCTCGAACTTGAAAACTTGGCGTTGCCAGAACTCAGCTAGGTTGTTCAGAGATTCCTTATGGAACAGGTGTACATTAAAAGCTTTTAGATGCCATGATGCTAGAAATATGACCGTTCGAGTTTATCAGATTTAATCTTGTTTTCCTCAAAGATTGTTAAAGCACTTTCACAAAAGGCTAAGCTAGGGGATAATGCGCCCCAACTACACAACAATCTACGCTAAATGTTCACAGGTATCATTCAATCCATTGGTAGTATCACGGAGCTACAGCCCAAAGGTGGGGATATTGCGCTTGTCGTAAATACCGGCAAGTTGGTTATGTGTGATGTTGAGCTTGGCGATAGTATCGCTGTTAATGGTGTTTGTTTAACCGCTATAGCGCTATCGGATCAAAGTTTTACTGCGGATGTATCAATAGAAACATTGTCACTGACATCGCTGGGTGGTTTAAGTAAAGGTTCTAGAGTGAATCTTGAAAAAGCTTTAACACTGCAAACAAGACTAGGTGGCCATATGGTAAGTGGTCATGTGGATGGATTGGGCACAGTTGAGTCACGCCATAATGATGGAAGGTCAGAACGTTTTGTGATTAATGCACCGAGTGGTATTGCTAAGTATATAGCGGAAAAAGGTTCGATCACAATTGATGGCGTTAGTTTAACGGTTAATAAAATCAATCTTAGTAGCGCGTCCTTTGAAATTAATATTGTTCCGCACACTTTGAAAGAAACAATTATGGATAGTTACCAGGCTGGTACTAAGGTTAATTTAGAAGTTGATTTAATCGCTCGATACCTTGAAAGACTCCTGCAAGGCGAGGCATTAGCTGGGTCAGAAATTGCTGCCAACAATATTACAGAGTCGTTTTTAGCAGAAAATGGCTTCACGAAATAATATTTATTGTGTATTCAAATATTTAGGAAAACAATGAAATTTAATAGCATAGAAGAAATTATCGAAGATATTGCTCAAGGCAAGATGGTTATCATTGTGGACGATGAAGATCGTGAAAATGAGGGTGATTTCTTAATGGCTGCTTCCAAGGTGCGCCCTGAAGATATTAACTTTATGGCTACCCACGGTCGTGGTTTAGTCTGCATGCCGATTACTGTTGAGCGCTGTAAGCAGTTAGCATTACCCTTAATGGTGTCAGAAAAAGACAATCAGGAAGAACTCGCAACAAATTTTACTGTGTCTATAGAAGCGTCATCGGGTGTTACAACGGGTATTTCTGCTTATGATCGCTCCTTAACCATACGAGCAGCGGTTGCCCCCGATGCGGATAAAAGTAGTATTGTACAACCAGGGCATATTTTCCCCTTAATGGCGCAACCAGGTGGTGTTTTAACTCGTGCAGGGCATACCGAAGCAGGCTGTGATTTAGCACGGTTAGCGGGCTTTGAACCTGCTGCAGCAATTGTAGAAATTTTAAATGAAGATGGCACAATGGCTCGTCGCGATGATTTATTTAAAATTGCTGAACAGCATGATTTAAAAATAGGAACAATTGAAGACCTAATACGTTACCGCGTTAAAAATGAAAAAACCATTCAACGTGAACATGAGGTATTGATGAATACCGAGTTTGGCGAGTTTAACGTTATCGCTTATTCAGACTCTTCAATAAATCCAGCAAACTCAACTCACCTTGCGCTAGTCAAAGGTGAGGTTAAGCCTAATACACCCACTTTAGTTCGAGTTCACCTTGAAGATACTCTCTGCGATATTTTGTCTTTAAATGAAGAAGGCTGTGGCTGGCCCCTACGTGATGTAATGAAAACAATGGATGAAGCCAATGAGGGAGTGATCGTTATATTGCGTGGTAATCAACAGGCTAATACTTTAGATCGTTTAAAAGAGCTGGACGCAAATCATGAGCAGCAACCGTCTGATAATGATGCGCCCACCAATCTGAAGACATTTGGTATTGGCGCGCAAATTTTAAGTGATGTCGGCGTCAGTAAAATGAAGGTAATGAGTGCCCCTGTAAAACTACATGGTTTAGCAGGGTTTGATTTAGAAATTACAGAATACGTAAGAAAATAAGCATAAATAGGATTAAGTATAATGAGTAATATTATAGAACTCTCAGGTGATTTTAATGCAGGTAAAGCAAGGTTTGGCATTGCTGTTGCACGCTTTAATTCATTTATCGTTGAAAGTCTTTTAGATGGGGCGGTTGATGCCCTTCAGCGGCATGGCGTGAATGATAAATCAATTGAAATCGTTCGTGTGCCAGGTGCATTTGAATTACCAGTCATGGTACAAGCGATGGCAAACAGTGGTAAATATGAATCTGTGATTGCCCTCGGAGCAGTAATTCGTGGCAGTACACCACATTTTGATATTGTTGCCGATGCATCCGCTAAAGGTTTGGCGAGTATTGCCCTAGATACAGGAATGCCTATCATTAACGGCATTTTAACCACTGACTCGATTGAACAAGCGATTGAACGCGCTGGTACAAAAGCAGGCAATAAAGGTGCAGAAGCGGCTGTTACTGCTATTGAGATGGTTTCATTATTAGCTAAGTTTAATAAGTAAATTAAGTAAATTTCTCTACTAATAAGAGAATCTAACCAGAAAGTGTGGTTGTAAATAAGCGGTTGTAAAAAATGGCAGTTGATCCGAAAAAACAGTATATATCTCAACATCGTGTTGCGCGAAAATTGGCTTTAATCGCTATTTACCAGTGGCAGATGACCGATAATACCTATCAGGAAATATATCAAGGTTTACAAGAAGATAGCGCTTTGTCAAAAGATATGCTGAAGGCTGATATGGCTTTCTGTCAAGCCTTGGTTAAGTGCGTTATTGAAAAAACCTCTGAAATTGATGCCTTGATTAACCCATACATAGACAGAAAAGCCGCTCATTTAGATCAAATTGAACGTGCGGTGTTACGGATGTCTACTTGCGAGTTAAAAAATCATCCTGAAGTACCTTATAAAGTCATTATTAATGAGTCAGTCAATTTGACCAAAAAATTTGGTGCCGACCAAGCACATAAATTTGTTAATGGTGTATTGGATAAGGTTGGCTCAAATTTAAGAAAAGAGCAAAAATAAAAGGTCTACAAGAGTATTCCTTAAATATTTCTGACGTAGTACTTTACAATGAAAGCATGCAACTCTTGCGGAAAATGTTGCACAAAATACGGTGCAAATAGTCTTTCTGCTTCTCAAAACGAAATTGAATACTGGGAAGTGTTTCGAGCCGATATTGCTCAATATATTGATAATGGAAAAATATGGGTAGACCCGAAAACGGGAAAGAACCCTGAGCTTTGTCCGTGGCTAACAGTAGTTTCTGGTGATGAATCAAAGCGAAAGTATGTGACTTGCGATATTTATCTCGATCGACCTGACGATTGCATTATTTATCCCGTTAGCATTACCGAGATGATAAAAGACGGTTGTGAAATGCTAGAACCTAAGGATATAAAAAACCCGCAACAAGCTCAAAAAGACCTCGATATTTTAATGTCAGATAGCCGTCCAGAATAGTTGTTTTCATCTACACACTTGCATACTCTTCAGCATGTTTTATCCAACGATCTATCAGTGGCTCTACCTTTTCGGGGTGGTTGCTTAATACTTCTTCTGCCACTACTTGTATATCCGGTAGCAGGTGTTGATCTTCCATAAGGTTGGCAATTCTAAATTGCAGCTCACCCGTTTGGCGGGTGCCAAAAACTTCACCCGGCCCACGAATCTCTAGGTCTATTTTAGCGATTTCAAAACCATCGTTGCTGTTTCGAAGAGCTTCTAAACGGCGTTTTCCATTTTGTGAAAGTGGGCTTTGGTACATCAATACACAACTACTGGCTTTGCTGCCTCGTCCCACCCGTCCACGAAGTTGATGTAGTTGGGCCAAGCCTAGTCGTTCTGCATTTTCGATTATCATTAAGGTTGCATTAGGTACATCCACACCTACTTCAATTACGGTAGTCGCAACTAAAAGGTGTGTTTTTCCTGACTTAAAATCTGTCATGATGGCTTCTTTTTCATCGGATTTCATACGCCCGTGTATTAAACCGATATTGAGTTGTGGTAAGGCTTCTTTTAAGAGCTCCCACGTTTCTTCCGCATTTTGACATTGCAGTGCTTCAGATTCTTCAATCAAGGTACATACCCAATACACCTGAGCCTGTTCATCAACACAAATTTTCTCGATTCGCTCAACTACTTGATCACGTCTGGTGTTATTAATCACCACTGTTTTAATCGGAGTTCGACCGGGTGGAAGTTCGTCAATGACAGAGTAATCCATGTCTGCATAGGTTGTCATGGCGAGGGTGCGTGGGATTGGGGTGGCTGTCATTACCAGTTGATGTGGATAGAAGTTAGCTTGTTTGCCTTTTTCACGCAATGAAAGCCGCTGATGAACACCGAAACGATGCTGCTCATCAATAATAATTAAACCTAAACGTTGAAAGTGAACATCGTTTTGAAATAGGGCATGTGTTCCAACAGCAAGATGAGTATGACCTTCGAGTAAAGCCTCACGGGACTCACGTTTCTCGGCTACTTTTTGTTTGCCAGAAACTAGGGTAACGGTGAGATTTAAAGGCGTGAGCCATTCAGTAAAACTTTTGAAATGTTGCTCGGCTAATATCTCCGTTGGTGCCATCAATGCAACTTGGTAGCCCGCTTCTATTGCACTTAAAGCAGCAGCAGCTGCAACCAGTGTTTTACCTGAGCCCACATCCCCTTGCACCAATCGGCTCATCGGCCATACTTGCATTAAATCGGCTTTAATTTCTGCGATGACTTTATTTTGTGCATTCGTCAAGTCAAACGGGAGTGACTGTTTAAGCTGATCAAAGAAGCTATGCTTAGGTGCTAAAGGGATGCCCTGAACCTGCTTTTGTTGTTCTCGCAGTTTTCGCAAGCTGAGTTGATGGGCTAATAATTCTTCAAAAATTAAGCGTTGCTGTGCTGGGTGATCGCGTTGTAATAATTGGCTAACCGATAAATCCGCGGTGGGTTTGTGTAAGGTATGCAATGCATGCGGTAGGCTAGATAATTGACGGCTTTGGTGAATACTGGGGGGAATTAAATCTTCGAGTGTTTCAAGTTCGTTCAGAGCCTCACCTACTAATCGAAGTAGGCTGCGTTGCTGTAAACCTTTGGTAGTTGGATAAATTGGAGTAAGTACATCGCTTAACTCAATAGTCTTACCCTCGCTGAGTATTTTATATTCAGGGTGTACCATTTCACGCGTACTGGTACCGATTCGAACCTCACCAAAGCAACGCACCTTTGTTCCACGACTCAAAGCTTCTTTTTGAACATTAGCAAAGTGGAAAAAGCGCAGTGTGATCATGCCAGTACTATCGGATATGGTAACAATCATCATACGCCGACGACGAAAGACAATTTCCGCATGTTCAACTTCACCTTCGATGACAACTTCTTGCGCGTGTTGAGTATTTCCTATGGGGTAGACTTGAGTACGGTCTTGGTACCGTAAGGGTAAATGGAATAGCATATCTTGGACTTTTTCAATGCCAATCTTGCTGAGGTTTTCGGCCATTTTAGGGCCGACACCTTTAAGGGTGGTTATTGGTTTTAGTAGGAGGTTAGACAAGGTAATAATGTTCGCTATTTGTATTCTTTTAGGGTTTTCTAACCATACCATTAAATAGCGTTTATAAATAAAAAAATGGAGCATAACGTCTCCATTTTAATTAGATCATATTATTCGACGTTTACTTTGGCGGAGTCGTTTGTCCCATTGTTGGATAAAAAACAAGTTTAAACGTACCATAGTCTTTATCGAATGAATATTATAGATGCGTTAATTGGGTAATGTATCAGGAGCCTCTGTCCGAGAACAAAGCCGTAGCGAAAACCACAGAATTATCATAAGTTGTGTTTATCTAAAGAGGCAAATAGCACCGCTATTTAACGATTTTGGTAAGCTCAAATTATGATGATTGTGGGACTTGCAGTAGGTTTCTAGTTCTCGGATAGGCTCCTAGCTTTTACCTTCGGTTACCTTGCCATCTTTCTCGACAATTTTATCCTCTGTGCCAGCTAGAATTTCAGCGATATTACTGCGGTGCCTCCAGTAAATGAATACGGTCATTAAAAGTAAAATGAGCAATAGTGGCGACGATTTTGTGACCCAATAAAAATAAAATGGCGCAAGTAGTGTGGCAATCAATGCTGATAACGAGGATATATTAATTAAAAGTGCGCTTATCAGCCATGTTATTAAAATGACTAAGCCAATAATTGGCTGCAAGCCAAGATAAACGCCTAGCGCTGTAGCAACCCCCTTGCCACCTTTAAAACCATAAAACACAGGGTAAAGATGCCCTAAAAATGCAGCGGTTCCAATCATGCCTAACCAACCCCAATCAAGTCCGAGTGCATGCCCAATAGCCACAGGAATGAGGCCCTTAAGTAAGTCACCTAGTAAGGTGAAAATAGCGGCCTTTTTCCCGGCATGACGTAAAACATTGGTTGCTCCAGGGTTATGAGAACCTACTGTTCGTGGGTCAACCTTTCCCATGATTCTACAGGCGATAATGGCAGCTGAAATAGAGCCAATAAAATAGGCGAGAATAACTAAAAAGTAGGGCATGATAGCAACGTCGATTTTTTATAATGTTGCCTAGTTTAACAAATAACCCATGAAAGAGTCATTATTAAAAACAGTTACTCAAGGAAACGTTCACGGCGAGCCACTTATTGCTTTTCATGGCTGGGCGATGAACTCTTCTGTTTGGGAGGCCGTAAAGACTGAACTCGAAACAGACTATCTAGTGACTTGGGTTGATTTACCAGGACATGGTATAAATAAATCCGTGACGGCAACTTCTTTACAGCAAGTCGTTACGTTAATGTTGCCTTTAATTAAGACTAAAAGTCACTTAATGGGTTGGTCACTAGGTGGTTTGGTCGTGCAAGCTTTAGCGCAACAGATACCTAATAAAATATTGTCACTAAATTTAATCACTACTTCACCACGTTTTTCACAGGCAGAAAACTGGCCGTTTGCAATGGGTAGGGAGCAACTTGATTACTTTTCAAAAAACGTGCAAACAGATCCTGAAGCAACAATTAAACGTTTTATAGCGTTGCAATTTTTAGGTATTAAAAAAACCAAACAGCTACAGCGAGATTTGATAAGAAATGTTATTAATACTCCCGCTAGTAATAAGGCTTTAACAACGGGATTAACTATTTTAAGCACCGCTGATTTCCGTCACGTTAAACACACAGTGCCGCAACACTGGATAATGGCGGAATGTGATCGTTTAATTCCGAAAAGTGTTATAAATGATTTGAAATTAATTTACCCAGATGCTCAAATCACACTCCTTGATAATACCGGTCACGCCCCTTTTATGACACATCCAAATGAGTTTATGGCTAGCTTTAAACAATTTATGAAAAAGCTAGAGTCATCTGCCAAATGCTAGACAAAAAAAATACCCGTCAACATTTTGAACGTGCTGCTAAAACTTATGATGCAGCTGCTGTGTTACAGCGTGAAGTTGCGACTCGGCTTAGTGAGCGTTTAGACTACATTAAACATCAACCTGCAAGAGCCTTAGATATAGGCTGTGGTACAGGGTTTATTACCCATGACCTACAAAAGCGCTTTCCAAAAGCAGAAATTATAGCTTTAGATATATCTCTGAATATGTTGCATCAAACTACGAAGCCCAACCACAATCAGCCGAATTGGACAACGTGGCTCAACATTAAAAAGAATAAAATGTTAGCGCTTTGTGCAGATGCAGAGCAGTTGCCACTTCAGAATGAAAGCATCGACTTCATAGTATCTAACTTAATGTTGCAATGGAGTAATGACTTAAGTAAAACCTTTAGTGGCTTCCATGCTGCCTTAGCACCAAACGGTTTATTGTTATTTAGTACCTTTGGCCCTGACACACTTAAAGAAATGCGTGAGAGTTGGGCATCTGTTGATAAACAGCCACATACTTCAAAATTTGCTGATATGCATGAGATAGGGGATGCTTTATTACAAGCAGGGTTTATTAATCCTGTGACAGATATGGAAGTCATTACCATGACGTATAGCTCTGTTCATCAATTAATGAAAGATATTAAAAATATTGGCGCTTCAAATACACATAGTGGACGAAGCAAAGGCTTAATGGGCAAGAATAAATTAAAAGCCTTTGAACAAGCGTACCAGAAATTTATAACGCCAGATGGTTTATACCCCGCCAGTTGGGAAATTATTTATGGGCATGCGTGGGTAGGCGAAGGATTTAAGATAGCGGGTTTTGATAAAGTTATTCCTATTAAGGAAATCCTTGATCAAACCCCATAGATTCTGCCTCAGAGCCTTAGCCTCTTATTAGTTGGCGGCGTCTTAGTTAAATTTACAACCTGTGTTTTGTGTTCTCTTTTAGGCTTGCTGCATACTTGTAACAGGAATTCATAGCTTTGATGTCTTGTAAACTTGCAGAAATGAACTAAGTTGTTCAGTTCCTTTAAGGAAAATTTTGTCAAAACTCATTTAACCGGAATATACGACCTTTTATGATATAAATTATCTTTCACAAACGATAATCATTTGCATTTAGGGTTTTTGTCTTTATACTTAAATTATGACATTTTTTAGAAATGAGCAAACCCATGTTAAATGTTAGCCCTTTAGCCTCTCAAATTGAGTCTGCTGTAGTTCATGTGAAAAATATCCAATCAGATACCCAAACCCAAGTGAAACTTTTGGGTTTGGGTATAGGGGTTGGTTCGACACTTGAAGTCCTACGCAATCGAAGTGGGGATGTTGTGTTAGCCAATAATAATATTCGTATTAGTTTAGGGCGTTCAATTGCTAACAATATTCTTGTTGTTGCAGATGAGGGGCATAATCGTGGCTAAAGCATGTTGTGCTACTGGTGATAGCCGTCAAGAATGCCCAATTGTGGATACTAATGGTGAAAAGGAGCAATTAAAAATAGCCCTTGTGGGTAACCCAAATGCTGGGAAAACAACACTATTTAATAAACTAACAGGTTCGCATCAAAGTACCGGTAATTGGCCAGGGGTTACGGTTGCTAAGAAACAAGGTTTCTTCACTTACGACCAGAAAAGGGTTCATGTAACAGACCTGCCTGGTACATATTCATTAGATTATTCATCCACGTCAACCGATGAATACATTGCCAGAAAGTATTGTCTCGAATGTCCTGATAATATTTTTATTAATATTTTAGATGCCAGTACCATTGAGCGTGGCTTATATCTCACTTTGCAATTACGTGAGTTAGGTGTGCCAACCATTGTTTATTTAAACATGATTGATGTAGCTAAAAAACGCGGCATGAAAATTAATACTGATCTTCTATCACAACAGTTAAATTGCCCTGTTATTCCACTGTCGCTCAAAGATAACTCAAAAAGTGCCACTCAATTACAACGTCAAATTATTAATACGGTTGATTCGCTTGAAAACTTTGAAGCGTTACCGCTAACGTATAATGAAACTGTTGAGCAGGCGCTAAGTAAACTCCAGCAAGAACTTAAACAGACGCGTGTAGAAGCGTTAATTAGTCTACAAAAAAATGAAATTGCTGAGGCGCAAGCACAGATAGTAAATGTTGAACAACAAACATCCGAGGAGTTAGATTTTTTACTGGCGGAAGTTCGTTTTGAGAAATCCACCGAGTTAGCCAAAAAAGTTGTAAAAGAACAAGGGAAAGTAAGCCGTACTCGCTCAGATAAAATTGATAACTTCGTTTTAAGTAACTGGTTGGGCGTACCTATATTCCTCGCTATGATGTATTTACTATTTACATTTAGTATCAATATCGGCGGTGCTTTTATCGACTTTTTTGATCAGAGTGCGCAAGCCTTATTCGTTGATGGAATTGGTTCACTACTCAACGGTTGGGGTGCGCCACAGTGGCTAGTAACGTTACTAGCTAACGGCGTGGGTGCTGGCATTCAAGTGGTAGCGACGTTTATTCCTATTATTGGTGCGTTGTTTCTATTTTTAACCTTTTTAGAAGAATCGGGTTATATGGCGCGTGCTGCTTTTGTGATGGATCATTTCATGCGCAAGCTAGGAATTTCGGGAAAAGCCTTCGTACCATTGATTGTAGGCTTTGGCTGTAATGTACCAGGGATTATGGCAACACGAACCTTAGATAATAAACGCGAGCGCATTATCACTGTTTTAATGTCACCGTTTATGTCATGTGGTGCGCGCCTTGCCGTTTATGCTTTATTTGCGGCAGCTTTCTTTCCTGTTGGTGGCCAAAATATTGTTTTCCTCTTGTATTTGATTGGCATTTTATTTGCTATTTTGACAGGGTTAATACTACGTAAAACACTGTTAAAAGGTAAAGCAGAAGACTTTTTTATGGAGCTTCCTAATTACCAAATCCCTAGTATAAGTAGTATTTTTAAAAATACATGGCGTAAATTGAAAGGCTTTATACAAGGTGCAGGAAAAATTATTATCATCGTGGTTGCACTAATTAATGTTGCAAATTCACTGGGTACAGACTTTAGTTTTGGCAATGATAATTCAGAAAAATCTGTGTTAAGTGCCACAGCACGTGCGGTTACCCCAATCTTTAATCCGATGGGAATTGAGCAGGATAACTGGCCTGCAACGGTCGGAATTATCACCGGTCTTTTGGCAAAAGAAGTCGTTGTGGGTACTTTAGATGCGCTTTATTCAAGAATTGATAAGCCAACAGGTGACGCGGTCGTTGACCAGAAAAAGCCTTTTAATTTATTCGCAAGTCTAAGTGATGCACTAATAACAATTCCAACTAATCTAGTTGATGTTGCTGATAGCTTACTTGACCCGTTAGGTTTTTCAGTCGTTGATGACATTGATTCTCAGGCTAAAGCCGCAGAATCACAGGCGGTTGATATTTCTACCTTCGGTGCCATGCATAAACGTTTTGATGGCAAAATTGGCGCTTTTGCCTATCTTTTGTTTATTTTGTTATATTTTCCTTGTGTTGCCGCAACAGGTGCCATGTATCGTGAAACAGGAAAGGGTTGGACTTTATTAGGAGTGAGCTGGAGCACCGGTTTAGCTTATGCGACTGCTGTTATTTTTTATCAAGCAGCTACGTTTAGTAGGCATCCGTTGCAATCATTTTTATGGATTATTTTTTTGCTTTTGGTGCTCGCTATCACGCTTTATATTTTTAAAGTAGTTGGTAATAAACAATCATTTGATAATAAACCTATTTTAAGTTTTGGAGACTCGCCATGAAATTGGGCGAAATTCGTAATTATATAAAAAAACGCGGAGACTCATCATTGGATGATGTCGCTCATCATTTTGATATAAGTAAAGAAGCCGCCAAACTTGCTGTGGAATATTGGATAAACAAAGGTAAGGTGCAAGAACGTGGAGCTACTTGCGGCAGTAGTTGTGGTGGCTGCGGTAGTGCCAATGAAAGCTATCAATGGGTGAATGACGAACAATTAATTCGTTGGTTAAATTAGTTAGAGGTCTTTTATCTGCAAGTCTCGTAATGGCTTAAACAAAAACTCTAAGCCATTTACTTTAATCGTATAAACAATCCCCAATAATTCACCTAACTCGCCTTTAGGCAAGCCGACACCATGAAACCAGACTACATAACGCTCGGGTAAATCAATCAGTAATGTACCTTTGTGTTTGCCAAAAGGCATACGGTAGTTTGCTAGCTTAATGAGTTCTTCAGGGTCGGGCGTGTAGATACTTTTAGTATCGCTCATCGTTGAAGGGGTCAAAGTTGCAGTAAAAAAGCATCGGCTTGGCGTTGTAACTTTCCTCGCTCTATGAGAAGTTTCCAGCGATTGCCACCTGCTTGTCGCCATAAAAGCGCAGCACGGATACCCGCAAGTAATAATGCTCTAATTTTGGCCGCATTTTTAGGGTTTGCGAGGTGCCTCTGGTCCCCTTGAATCATAATCTTAGGGCCAATATTGCTGATGGTATTAGCGTAAAGTTCTGCTAAAGATGCGGTAATATTTTCATGCTCAATGTCAAAATGCTCAAGCTTTTCTTGAGTCGCTTTAATACCGTTTATGAGTTGTTCGAAAATGGCATTATTATTCTTTAATTTGTTTTCAAGATGAATTAAGCCTAAGGCATAACGTGTAGATTCTAACTCTTTAGGCTTTCCATCGGGCGTCATTTGTCCTGAGCCAAGTTGAAACATCATGGTTTTTAGGCCGGTTTTTAAATCAGCTAATGAGCCATATAAATCTTCGGCATCTTTGGGGTTATCTTTTAAAATACTCGCTAAACAGGTTTTATACAGGTCTGAATCTACATTGCCTGTATTCGCAATTTGGTTAACGCCAGTTACACATTGGAAAAGTGCTGCCAGTGCAATAGTTCTATTTTGAGTATTGGATTCCACGTTTAAACCTAATGATTTTATCTTAGGCTCTAATCATCACATAAGGTACGCATAGTGTCTATAACTGCACTACTTAGACAGATGTTTTATTGATCAATAGAAAATCACTGTGTATTAAAAACTTAAAATTAGTTAAGTCCCCAGTACTGTGAAGAGGTTTGTTTTTAAGGTGTCAGATAAGGAACGTTAATGCGTGAAAGAAAGACTGAAAACTATAACTGTACTGTTATAGACAATGAGAGACCTCCTTAAGAAAAACATGATCAAGTCCAGCTATTTATAGTTTGCAAAATCCATCAATATTTAAACGAAGAACGGCGCAATAGAATAGTAACTATTACGCCGTTTTTCTTAAAAAATAGTGATATGTTTTTCTGTGTTAAATTATAATCAATTTAATCAGTTTTTTAAAAGTCACTCATAATAATAAATACTTATAGTTGCCCTGCATCTTTGATTGTCCAACCAAAGTTATCAATCAAGCGTTTTCTAGCGCTAGCAGCTGAGGCACTGTACTTTGCTAGCGGCGCATCAAATCTAACGTTTCGTTGTAAATCTAAGCCGATCCATGTTGTTAGCAAGCGGCTGTAGTTATTTGTGGAAAAAGCATTGTTATGACTAAACATAACCTGCATATCAGTGACATTGCTCACATCCCATGTACTTATATCTTGATTAAATGGTGTATTGTCAAACATAAAGCTCATTCGGGTTGCTTGCGATACATCCCAATTACTAATACTTTGATTAAATGCCGAACCCTGGAACATGCTGACAAACTCTTTTACATTGCTTACATTCCAGTTACTAATATCTTGATTAAATTTTGTGCCTCCGAACATAGCGCCCATATCAGTGACGTTACCAGTGTCCCAATTAGATAGTGGCTGGTTAAAGTTTAGTGCATGATGAAACATCTGGCGCATGTCGGTTACATTACTAACATTCCAATTATTTAAATTTTGATTAAAAGCATGCGCACCTACGAACATAGTGCTCATATCTGTGACCTTGCTTACATCCCAGTTGCCTATGTCTTGGTTAAAAGTTTCATTGTAAGCGAACATACTGTCCATTCTAGTAACATTACTTACATTCCAGCTACTAATGTCAACGTTCGTACCAGCGCCATCAAATAGGCCTCTCATATCACTTACATGACTCACGTCCCACATTGATATTGTATTGTTGTTGACACTGACATATTTGAACAAGTTTCTCATGCTGCTTACTCGACTTAAGTCTGGTATATCAGTTGCAGTAAGAAAATTATCCCTTGCTTCACTGAATGAATCCTTCATTGAGAGCCATTTTTGGGTGCCCCACTGTGTCACTTCTGTCAAATATTCTGTGCGATTACCATAAAAGTGAGGAAAAAAGCCTGAAATACTTATAGTCTTCTCTTCTGATGTGGGGGCTGGGCAGGTAAAACTACCCGTTATATTTTCTCCTTCCAGCACACCATCATCATTACAGTCAACATTATAATTATAACTATAGACAGGATCAGTTTTTATCACAAACTTGTCATGAATATGGGGTATAGGGCGGGGGTGACTTGCATTACCAGAAGTATAAGTTACATATCCTTTTACTTTAAATTTAAAAGGCTTTTCTGTTTGAGTTTGACCAAAGCTAAAGTCAGCAGCAGAACTCCAAGGACTCCACTGACCATTTACCTTAGACTTGAGCCACCAAGTAAATCCTTTGCCTGCGACAAAATTAGGATCAGTTATCGTATAAGCACACTTACTACCAGTTTGGCAGTTTGCTTCTACAGCCGTGATATTCTGCATTTTCCAGCTATTAGCAAGATTAGGACTTTCAAAACCCAGTGTGTAATTTGTTGCACCATTAATAGGTTTCCAAGTAAATTCAGGTGCTACCGTGTTGATCAATCCTGTTGGCATTAATGGTGTAGGAGCATTGGGGGTAGAAATAGGGCCTCCGTCTTTCACTGTAAATACAATTGGGCGAGACCATCCTTTCCATGAACCAGAGGTAAAGGCGTGAATCCACCAGACCTTTTTTTCGTTAAAAGGTATTGTATAGTCACTTGGCGTATATTCGCATGTATCACCCGTATTAGGGCAGCCTGCTTCGGTTGATGTGACAGTATAGTCACGCCAATTCGAACCATCCTCTGTACCTTCATGACCGAATTGATATTTAGTAGCACCAGCGACTGCAAGCCATGAGAAGCTTGGTTTATTTTTAGTAATATCACCACTAGGGGAGTAACTTGGCGTTTGGGTTATATTCTTACTGTTAAATTCAGGGTGTGGTGTATTCCCTTCATTGTTAGAAGGATTAACTGATGTTCCGCCACAAGCGCTTAATATGGCCGCTGTTAGGCTAATTGAGAGGTGTTTTGTGAACTTTTTCATTTTTATATCCGTAAATATATATTATATAGGTGTATCACGACGAGTCGTGGGTGAAATAATACTCAAGCATGTTCACATCTCATGCAAACATGCTAGGTTCTAATATAAATATAACTATAACTGAGACCTTTGCATGAGATCTCATTTTCCAATTTATTCTGATAATTGAGTTGGATGTTAAAAAAACATCAAATCAATCGCTAGTTCTTCTCTATTTTTACCTTA
>JALSJU010000008.1 GCA_026989145.1 Thiotrichaceae bacterium | reverse complement strand
TGATTGATACTGTGGCTGTGTTTGAATCTACCGTTCCATCATTGGCTTTAAAGGTAAAGCTATCTGTGCCGTGATAGTTGGCACTAGGTGTATACGTTGCCGTATTACCGCTTATGCTGATAGTGCCATGACCGGGATTGGTTAGCACACTGTAGCTTAGCGTATCACCATCGGTATCCGTTGCGTTTAGTGTAATTGCTTTGGCGGTGTTTTCATTAGTTGTGGCATTGCTGTTTGTAGCTACAGGTGCATCATTAACTGCATCCACACTAATTGTTACTGTGGCGATATTTGAATCTATCGTTCCGTCATTAGCTGTGAAAGTGAAGCTATCACTCCCATTGTAGTTGGTAGTGGGTATATACGTTGCGGTGTTACCACTTATGCTGATTGTGCCGTGACTTGGATTGGTTACCGCACTGTAGCTTAGCGTATCACCATCGGCATCAGTTGCATTTAGTGTAATTGCTTTGGCAGTGTCTTCATTGGTTGTAGCGCTGCCGTCTATCGCCACGGGAAAACCCAATTGTGTAACTAATGCATTTAGCTCTTCCGTTGTATCAACATCAATGCCTTCGAGACTTTCTACCACAGTATTAAGTTGATCAAGGTTATCTTCTGTTGCACCTGTCACACCTACATCTAGATAATCTTGTAACGTAGGCGCTACTTTATTACCATCTTCTACATAGGCTATTATTTTTGCAAAGGCTTTTTCTTTTGCTGTCGCCGTTGTTGGATTTGAGCCTCCACTATCACAAGCACTTAATAAAAATAAAACAGATAAAAAAAAGCTATTCTCTTCAACATAGCACACGATCCTTATAGGGGTAGTAAGTAGGGTTATCTTCTCAACATCAAGGGAGTCAAACTCGATTGAGTTTATATAATAGCATTACGCCGTTAGCTTTATCCAAGTATCGGCTAACGGCTAGTTTTAAACATTAACAGTAACGACTAAAAATCAGCTGGAAAACCAGCAGGTTTTGATAGGTACCAAGTATCAACCTCATAGGTAGGGTTATTTTTTCCATCCTGCCTTTTAAAAAATTGTTCAAAAAATATTTTGATGTTACACCCAGTGCTTTTTTAAACTCAAATGAATTAAACCAATAAATAGGTTAGTCACTAGCTTTTAAGAAAAACCACGCTCTAAATCTGCTTGAATATCCGCAATATCTTCAAGCCCAACAGAAAGCCGTAATAAACCATCAGCAATCAAAGCATCATCACGTTGTTGTTGGCTTAAACGCCCGTGTGTGGTGGTTGCAGGGTGTGTGATGGTGCTTTTTGTATCGCCTAAATTAGCAGTAATAGATAACATTTGCAGATTATTAACTATTTTCCATGCCGCATCCTTACCTCCTTTAACAATAAATGAAACCATTCCACCAAAACCGCTTTGTTGTGATTTTGCGAGTGCGTGTTGTGGGTGACTTTCTAAACCTGGGTAATAGACTTTTTCGATTTGATCTTGTTTATCCAACCACCGCGCTAATGTCAAAGCGTTATCGCAATGCGCTTTCATACGCAGACTCAGTGTTTCTAAACCGTTATTAAAAACCCATGCATTAAATGGGCTAAGCGCTGCCCCGCCACTGCGAATCACACCATGAATGGTTTCACCGACAAGTTTTTTATCCCCCACTATTGCGCCACCTAAACAGCGACCTTGGCCATCAATATATTTAGTTGCTGAATGCACGACGATATCTGCCCCTAATTCAAGTGGCTTCTGTAACACTGGGGTGCAAAAGACATTATCAATCACCAACAAGGCATCGCCAGCATGTGCAATACCCGCCAAGGCTTTTATATCAACAATCTCAGTAATCGGATTTGAGGGTGTTTCTGCAAAGAATAGTTTGGTCGTTGGCTTTACCGCTTGCTGCCATGCGTCTAGGTCAGACAGGTCTACGAAATCAAATTCTACGCCAAATTTTTCTAAATAATTGGTGAATAAAATAGTACTGGTTCCAAAAATTGAGCGAGAACTCACCACATGATCGCCTGATTTAAGCAAACCCAGCATCACTGCAAAAATCGCTGCCATGCCAGATGCGGTCGCTACACAGGATTCGCCTCCCTCTAAGGCTGCTAAGCGTTTTTCAAATGCGGCTACGGTAGGATTTGATACGCGGGAATAGAAGTGCGCATGCTCTTCACCAGAAAAACGTGCTGCAGCTTCTTCTGCACTTTTAAAGGTAAAGCTAGAGGTTAAAAAAATGGCTTCAGAGTGCTCTTGGAAGTTACTTTGCTCATTACCTGCACGAATCGCTAAGGTGTCGAAATTAAATTGTTTGTCAGTCATATCAATTCTCTTTTTAATTTTCAAGCACGCATAAAAAAGCCCACTTTTGAATAAAACAAAAAAGCGGGCTTTAAAAAATTCTTCAGCACGCTTTAGCAAATTTTATAAAGCGCCTGCAAGCTGTTTTCAAATCAGCGCTTGAAATTAACTATAGACCCAATACAAGGATGGGTCAAATAGATTGATTAATAGCAAGAAACACCGTAACTTAGGCCTATTATTTAGCTAAAGTATCAAACAAATGAAGTATAAAGACCTGCGTGATTTTATTGAACAGCTTGAGTCAATTGGTGAGTTAAAACGTATCACGACTGAGGTTGACCCCGATCTTGAAATGACTGAAATCTGTGACCGTGTACTACGCGCTAAAGGCCCAGCGTTGTTGTTTGAAAATCCCAAGGGTTTTGATACACCGGTATTGGGTAATTTATTTGGTACGCCAGAACGTGTTGCGATGGGCATGGGTGAAACCTCTGTTAGCGCGCTGCGTGATGTTGGTAAGCTACTCGCAAGCCTCAAAGAGCCATCGCCACCAAAAGGTTTTAAGGATGCATTGAGTGCCATCCCCAAGTATAAAAAAGTCTTGGATATGGCGCCAAAAAAAGTGAAAAAAGCCAATTGCCAAGCGGTTGTTATTGAAGGGAATGATGTCGATTTAAGCAAATTACCGATTCAAACCTGCTGGCCTGATGATGCTGCACCACTGATTACTTGGGGCTTAGTGATTACCAAGGGACCAAATAAGTCACGCCAAAATCTAGGTATTTACCGTCAACAAGTGATTGGTAAAAATCGCGTTATTATGCGCTGGTTATCACATCGTGGTGGTGCTTTAGATTTTGCAGACTGGCAGCAAAAACATCCGGGCGAACCATTTCCCATTAGCGTGGCATTAGGTGCTGACCCCGCAACTATATTAGGTGCGGTAACACCAATACCTGACACGCTTTCTGAATATGCATTTGCAGGCTTATTGCGCGGTTCGCGAACCGAAGTAACCAAGTGCATTGGCTCTAACTTGCAAGTACCTTCATCTGCAGAATATGTGTTAGAAGGCTATTTATACCCTGATGATATGGCCGATGAAGGACCTTACGGTGATCACACAGGTTATTATAATGAGGTTGAACGTTTCCCTGTTTTTACGATTGAGCGTATTACCCATCGACAAGATCCGATCTATCACAGCACCTATACCGGACGACCACCTGATGAACCAGCAATGCTGGGGGTTGCGCTTAACGAAGTATTTATCCCTATTTTACAAAAACAATTTCCTGAGATTATTGATTTTTATTTACCCCCCGAAGGTTGCTCATATCGCATGGCTGTTGTTAGCATGAAAAAACAATACCCAGGACATGCCAAACGCGTGATGATGGGAGTCTGGTCCTTCTTACGACAATTTATGTATACCAAATTTGTGATTGTGGTGGACGATGATATAAATACAAGGGACTGGAATGATGTAATCTGGGCAATGACTACTCGAATGGACCCGAGTCGCGATACTACCATCATCGAAAATACACCTATCGATTATTTAGATTTTGCGTCGCCCGTTTCTGGTCTTGGCTCAAAAATGGGTTTTGATGCTACTAATAAATGGCAAGGCGAAACCGACCGTGAGTGGGGTAAGCCGATTGTAATGAATAAAAATGTCAAACAACGCGTAGATGAGATTTGGGACGAACTCGATATTTTATAATGAGACCTTTGCAAATGTTATTTATCTCGGCTGAGTGCTGCCATCCGTGTACTCACAAACGCCTGCGCAAAACGCTTCCCTAGCTCTAGCTGGCCATTCGTATTGTAGTGTAAATGGTCGTTACGTTTGCTTAAATCATCCGTATTAATTAAGCGTAGATTTCTAATTCTACTGACAGCCATTTTTTGTGCTTGCTGTACTACTTCGGTTGCGGGAAAGAGTCGAATAGGCGGGTTGATACCACCCATAATAAAAGGGCTATCCGGTGACTTTAACTCAAGCCGTAGTGCATTAACAAAGCGGTTTAAATTATTGGTATATTGCTTTGCCGCATTAGGATATTTTGCATCTGCTTCACCTTGCATCCACAAAATTCCCGCTAATTTTGATTCCTTTTCATTAAACTGAATTTTGATTGTTTTAATTAACTTTTTAAACAACGGTCCGGCGCTTGCATTATGGGTCAAACGTGCTCTTGTTGCTGTCCATTGAGGATCCCATGCGTACAGCGATGTTCCACCTACGGCAAATTTGATTAATTTAATTGTAGCGTGTGGAAACTGACGTGATATTTCGTGAGCAAAGCCAATTTCTGGACCAAAGTGTCGAAAACGATTTAATGGGGCTTTGTAGCCATTGTAGTAAAATTCGATATTACTTGGTACCTTCTGGTAAGACGCAGGTAGCTCTACACTGTTACCTTGACCTGCCATATTTGACTGTCCAGCCAAAATAAATACCATCTCTTGGGCTGACACATGAGCTGTTATAAACGTTAGTATTAGTGCAACGAAGCTACTTTTCACACTTCTTTTCCTATTAAAAAACTGAGCCAGCATATTGCTTTTCTCTAAATACTAAAACCATATAATAACATTTAGTTATTGGCTTAATACTTTTATTCCTAAACATAGTTACACCAGATTCTTTTTACGCAAAAAAAAAACCCCACCATAAGGCGGGGATTTTTATAAAAGAGAAAAGTCTATTTAAGAAATTTTCTGATCTAACTCACCAGATGCATAACGCTGTGACATCTCATCAAGAGAGTAAATTTTACCAATTTTACTTGCCATTCCCGCAGAGTTGAATGCTTCATAACGAGCCTGACAAATATCTTTCATTGCATTTGTTGCTTCTTTTAGGAACTTACGCGGATCAAAGTTCGATGGGTTCTCTTGTAAATGTTTACGTACAGAACCTGTTGATGCCATACGTAAATCGGTATCAATATTTACTTTAGTAACACCACTCTTAAGACCTTCAACAATCTCAGCAACGGGTACACCATAAGTCTGGCCCATATCACCACCGTAGTTGTTGATGATTTCTAACCACTCTTGCGGAACAGAAGATGAACCGTGCATAACAAGGTGTGTATTAGGTAGACGCTCGTGAATCTCTTTAATACGATCAATACGCAAAATCTCACCGGTTGGCTCTTGGGTAAATTTGTAAGCACCATGTGAAGTACCAATAGCGATAGCAAGTGCATCAACGTTTGTTGCTTTTACAAAGTCAGCAGCTTCTTCAACAGAAGTAAGAAGCATGTCCATATCTAGCTTGCCTTCTGCACCATGTCCGTCTTCTTCACCCATTTCGCCTGTTTCTAGCGAACCAAGACAACCTAGCTCGCCTTCAACTGATACACCACCTGCATGAGCCATTTTAACAACTTCAGCAGTTACGCCAGCGTTGTATTCAAATGATGCTGGTGTTTTACAGTCTGCTTCTAATGAACCATCCATCATCACTGATGTGAAACCTGATTGAATTGAACGCAAACATACTGCTGGCTCAGAGCCATGATCTTGGTGCATTACAACAGGGATATTTGGGTACATTTCAGTTGCTGCAATGATTAAGTGACGAAGGAAAGGCTCACCCGCATAACCGCGAGCACCTGCAGACCCTTGCATGATGACTGGAGAATCAACTGCACTTGCAGCTTCCATGATCGCGTGAACTTGCTCCATGTTATTTACGTTAAAAGCGGGTAAACCGTAGTTATTTTCTGCTGCATGATCAAGCAGTTGTCTCATTGATATTAGGGCCATGTGGTCCTCCTTTAGTCTATTAAATGTGTGTTAAATAACGTTAAATATTTATATTTCAAAAAACGCCTGAAAAAGTGCTGATTATATTACCTTAAACAATAAACCCTCAGCAAACAGCGGGTTTCAGCGCTGCCAATTATCCGTTATGGTGCTCACCGACGCGGATAATTTTCATTTGATTAGTGCCACCGTCGGTACCTGCTCCTACTAAATCACCTTTTGTAATTAGCACTAAGTCACCGTCGTCTACTACTTTTTGCTCTATTAGATGTTCAACTACCGTCCTATTCGCTTGCTTTGGATCTGTTAGTTTTTCATGTACCCAAACTGGATATACACCACGATACATACATACACGACGGCATGTTGATTTATGCGTTGTCATGGCGTAAATAGGGATACCGGAACTAATACGCGACATCCATAAAGCGGTCGATCCTGACTCGGTAAGAGCCCCGATACCTTTTACGCCCATATGATTTGCAGTGTACATAGCAGCCATAGCGATGCCTTCATCAATTCGTTCAAACCTTTTACCAATTCGGTGTTTAGAGCGTTTAGAAGAATATGAGTTCTCAGCCTCTTCACAGATATCAGCCATTGCTGCAACTACTTTATCTGGGTGCTTCCCTACCGCAGTTTCACCCGAAAGCATCACTGCATCTGTTCCATCCATCACTGCATTCGCCACATCAAACACTTCCGCACGTGTTGGAATCGTATTATCTATCATCGTTTCCATCATTTGCGTTGCAGTGATGACAGGGCGATTTAATTGACGTGAACGCTTAATTAATTTCTTTTGCATAAGCGGTAAATTGGCATCGCCGATTTCTACACCAAGATCACCACGTGCAACCATGATAACATCAGATGCTCTGATAATATCATCCATTGCTGGTTGCTCAACCGCTTCGGCACGTTCAACCTTTGCCACGATAGCAGCATCACCACCGGCATCTTGCATTAAGGTACGTGCGTATTCTAAATCAGCCGCACTTCGTGGAAATGAGACTGCTAAAAAATCCACGCCAATTTCAGCAGCAGTGATAATATCTTCTTTATCTTTTTCAGTTAATGCTTCTGCAGAGATGCCACCACCGCGTTTATTGATACCCTTGTTATTGGACAGTACACCACCAACAACGACTTCTGTATAGACTTCAGAACCTTTAACAGCGGTAACGCGTAATACAACACGCCCATCATCTAACAACAGTTCGTCACCATCATAAACATCATTTGGCAAGTTTTTATAGGCAATACCAACTCTTTCCTTAGTGCCTGCATCCCTATCAAGCGTAGCATCTAAGATGAAACCATCACCAGATTTGATAATAACCTTCTCATCAACAAAACGCTGAATGCGAATTTTAGGCCCTTGTAAATCACCTAAAATACCAACATTCCAACCCAGTTTTTCAGCCGCATCTCTTACCATTTTCACGCGGCGTTTATGATCTTCAACTTCACCATGTGAAAAATTCATACGTACCACGTCAACACCAGCAGCGATCATCTTTTCAACAGACTCAGGAGTATCGGTAGCTGGCCCCATTGTTGCAACTATTTTGGTTCTTCTCATAGAGAAAGTTTAATCCTTTTTTATGAAATGAGTATTACGGAATACTCATTTTCAAAAATAATTTATTCCGCCTAAATTAACGGTCTAATAATATTGAAGCTTAACCCTTTGCGCGTGCTTCTAACATTGCAACAACAGGCAACTCCTTGCCTTCTAAAAACTCAAGAAATGAACCTCCACCTGTGGAAATGTACGAAACTTTATCAGCGATATCATACTTATCAACCGCAGCTAATGTATCACCACCACCTGCTACAGAGAATGCGTTAGATTCAGCAATTGCCAGTGAAATTGCTTTTGTGCCACTACCAAACTGGTCAAACTCAAATACGCCAACTGGGCCGTTCCAAACAATGGTTCCAGCATTTTTAATTACTTCGCAAAGCTCTTCGATTGACTTTGGACCAATGTCAAAAATCATATCGTCATCAGCAACATCTTCAACGTTCATAGTTGTTGCTTCAGCTGTTTCAGAAAACTCTTTGCCACAAATAACGTCGCTAGGAACAGGAATATCACCACCATTCTTTTGTGCCGCTGCTTTTAGCTCTCTTGCAGTTTCTACCAGGTCTTCTTCGTATAGTGATTTACCTACATTGTGGCCTTCAGCTGCAATAAAGGTATTAGCGATGCCGCCACCTACAATTAATTGATCAACGACTTTAGATAAGGATTCAAGCACCGTTAGTTTTGTCGAAACTTTCGCACCACCTACTAAAGCAACCATTGGACGTGCTGGGTTATCCAGTGCTTTACCTAAGGCTTCTAGCTCTCCCGCAAGTAAAGGACCTGCCGCTGCTGTTGGTGCAAACTGGCCTGCGCCGTGTGTCGATGCCTGTGCACGATGTGCAGTACCAAATGCATCCATGACGTACACATCACACAAAGCTGCATATTGTTTTGACAGTGCTTCGTCGTTTGCTTTTTCACCTTTGTTAAAGCGAACATTTTCAAGTAGAACGACCTGTCCATTTTCTAGCGAAGGAGAGTTGTCCAAATAGTCAGTAACAAGGTTTACGTCTTGCCCTAATAAATCAGCCATGTGTGAAGCAACCGGTGCAAGTGAAAACTCATCCTCTGGCGACCCTTCTGTAGGACGACCAAGATGTGACATAACCATGACTTGCGCGCCTGCTTTGATAAGTAACTCAAGCGACGGTAATGAAGCACGGATTCGCTTGTCTGACGTTACTTTGCCATCTTTAATAGGCACGTTTAAGTCTTGACGAATAAGCACGCGCTTTCCAGAAAGGTCTAAATCAGACATCTTAATTACAGACATGGATGAAACTCCTTTTAAATTTTAGATTTATTAAATAAAGCAACTAGAGAATTGATCAAAAAGCCAGGGGCTTAGAAATCTAAATTTTTCTAGCCTTCCCTAACCCTGCTAGGGAGTTGTCGTGCTTCTTAAGGAAACCCTGATCAAGTCCAATTATTTTTAGCTTGCCAAATCCGCCGACATTTTCCACGAAGATCGGCGCAATAGAATAACCATTACGTCACACTTCATGAAAAATAGCGACGGATTTTTCTGCGCTAAATTCTAATCGACTTAATCAGGTTCTCCTTAAAAACACGAGTGGAAATTCTCTCTAATTCTTTTATTTAATAAATCTGTAGGCATGATTATTGTTAATAACAAACACGCCCACAAATCAATTTTTTACCAATCCAAACTAATACTTAGTAGCTCAGATTGTATCTAGTAGCCTTCAGATCACGGCGGGAAAGTAGGAGCTTACAATAGTAAGTGACGACTTTCCCAACGAAGAGCTGGAGGCTAATAGATGTGAGCTGAGCTACTAAGAGACGTGCTCTACAAGTCTCAACATATTACACGTGTAACCATATTCATTATCATACCAAGAAACCACTTTAACAAACGTGTCATCAAGTGCGATACCTGCACCCTCATCAAAGATTGAAGAAGCACTGAATCCACGGAAATCAGAAGATACAACACTCTCATCTGTGTACGATAATGTACCTTTCATAGAACCTTCAGAAGCTTCTTTGATTTTTGCACAAATCTCTTCATAAGTAGCTGGCTTATCTAGCTCACAAGTTAAATCCACAACCGAAACGTCAACTGAAGGAATGCGGAAAGCCATTCCTGTTAGTTTGCCGTTAAGCTCAGGAAGCACAATTCCTACTGCTTTTGCTGCACCTGTAGATGATGGAATGATGTTCTCAAATACTGCACGACCACCACGCCAATCTTTCATTGAAGGACCATCAACTGTTTTCTGTGTAGCTGTTGATGCATGTACAGTCGTCATTAAACCACGCTTTAAGCCCCAGTTATCATTGATAACTTTAGCGATTGGCGCTAAACAGTTTGTTGTACAAGATGCAGCAGAAACGATTGCTTGGCCATCGTATGCGTCATGGTTAACACCGTATACAAACATTGGCGTATCATCTTTTGCAGGAGCTGACTGAACAACTTTCTTAGCACCAGCATCAATATGAGCCTGACAACTTTCTGTTGTTAGGAAGAAGCCAGTACAATCAATAACTATGTCTGCACCGATGTCACCCCACTTAAGATCTGCTGGATTACGCTCAGCAGTCAGACGAATTTTATTACCGTCTACTGTGAAAGACGTATCATCTACATCGGTTACTTCACCGTCGAAACGACCGTGAGCCGTATCATATTTAAGCATGTACGCTAGGTAATCATTATCTAGTAGGTCATTAATACCTACTACTTCAAGACTTGGGAAGTCTTTTTTAATTGCACGGAAAACCATGCGTCCGATACGGCCAAAACCGTTAATTCCAACTTTAGTTGTCATGGGGAACTCCTTAAAAGTTATAAAAATAAATGTGTAAAATAAAACGCCCTGAAAAACAGGGCGCTTGTTAAATTATACTTCGCTGATCGCTTTGCTAACCGCTTCTGTTGTAATACCGAAGTATTCAAACAGCTCAGGCGCTGGTGCTGACTCACCAAAAGTAGTCATTCCAATAACCTTGCCATTTGTACCAACGTACTTCCACCAGCCATCCATAATTGCTGCTTCAACTGCAACACGTGCTGTTACTGCAGCAGGAAGTACTGACTCTTTGTAAGCCTCATCTTGTTGTTCAAATACTTCAACAGAAGGCATTGAGACAACACGAACTTTCTTACTAGATGCTTCAGCAGCTTCCATCGCAAGATGCACTTCAGAGCCTGTAGCCATAACGATAACGTCTGGTGTTCCATCAGTATCCTTAAGGATGTAACCACCCTTTTGGATGTTAGCAATCGTTGCATCATCACGCTTTTGGAAAGGTAGGTTTTGGCGAGAGAAGATAAGTACCGATGGGCGTGTATCGTGCTCAATTGCATCTTTCCATGCTACCGCTGTTTCAACCGTATCACACGGCCTCCATACTGCCATATTAGGTATCATACGCAGTGTTGGAATTTGCTCAACAGCCTGATGCGTTGGTCCATCTTCACCTAAACCGATAGAATCATGCGTATATACGAAGATAGTACGAATCTTCATTAATGCCGCCATGCGTAGCGCGTTACGTGCGTACTCAGAGAACATTAAGAAAGTCGCACCGTAAGGCATCAAACCGCCGTGAAGTGTTACACCGTTCATGATTGCTGACATACCAAACTCACGAACACCGTAAGAAATGTAGTTGCCTGCGAAGTTCATATCAGCTGAACCATGATCATCATTAATACGCACTGATTTATCGTTAAACGTATTGTTTGATGGGGAAAGATCTGCCGATCCGCCTAAGAATTCAGGAAGCAGTGGAGCAAAACCATTTAGAGCACCTTTTGATGCAACACGAGTTGCTGGCGACTCTTCTTTACTATTAACCTCTGCAATAAATTTGTTAGCTTGTGCTTCAAAGTCTGCAGGAAGATCACCTGCCATACGACGCTTGAATTCTGCAGCTTCTGCTGGAAATGCTTTTTCATAAGCCGCAAACTTATCATTCCACGCTGCTTCTTTCGCTTTACCTGCTTCTTTAGCATCCCAAGCTGCGTAAATATCAGCAGGTATTTCAAAGGGCGCATGATCCCAACCCATATTCTTACGTGCGTCTGCAAGGGCCGCTTCACCCAGTGCTTCGCCGTGGATATTGTGTCCGCCTTCTTTTTTGTCTCCAGCCGTACCAATACCTTTACCGATCACAGTTTTACAACAAATCAAAGAAGGCTTATCAGATGCGATTGCTGCTTCTGTAGCCGCTTTGATTGCATCAGCATCGTGACCATCAATAGATTGTACATGCCAATTTGATGCTTCAAAACGCATTGGTGTATTATCTACAAACCAACCATCTACGTTACCATCAATAGAAATATTGTTATCATCATAGAAGCAGATTAGTTTACTAAGACCAAAAGAACCTGCAAGAGAGATAGCCTCTTGCGAAATACCTTCCATCAAACAACCATCACCCAAGAACACATAAGTATTGTGATCAACAATCTCGTGTCCGTCTTTATTGAACTGTGCTGCCATTACTTTTTCAGCCAGCGCAAAACCCACCGCATTTGTAATACCTTGACCAAGAGGACCAGTAGTCGTCTCGATTCCTGGCGCATAGCCGTACTCAGGGTGACCCGGAGTTTTAGAATGTAGTTTACGGAAAGCTTTAAGGTCATCAATCGAAAGATCGTAGCCTGTCAAATGAAGCACTGAGTACGGAAGCATTGACCCATGCCCGTTAGACATAATAAAGCGGTCACGATCTGCCCATTCTGGGTTCGTTGGATTGTGATTCATGAAGTCGTTGTAGAGTACTTCTGCTATATCAGCCATTCCCATCGGTGCACCGGGGTGACCAGAATTAGGGATTTGAACAGCATCCATAGTAAGAGCACGTATGGCGTTAGCCAGCGTTGTACGATTTGACATTAAAGGCTCTCCTTAGAGTTTAATATAATTTATAAAATGATAATAGATTACTGTATGGCCTATTAGCACTAGCCTTTACATGCAAATTGATGAAAGCCATATAGAAATCTATTATGTAATCCGTTAGCAAGACCTTTAAACAAATTGCACCGTAAGAATGCATCGTAATTAAATAACAACTGTACCTTTAATTATGGCATGAGTGTTACTTTTGGCCGTCAAAGCTACGCTTTCCTTTGTTAATTTAAGCGGGGGACAAAGAAAAATGGAGCAGGTATTGTGTCCGAGTTGACCAAAATGAGCAACATCTAATTTGGGGTATGATACAAAATTTGACCAATTGTGAGATTTTTCTGATTAGCTGTAATGGCAAAGTCACTACTTTTTAAGTGTCTTTGTTACGACTGGTAAAATACTCAATAAAATAATTGGCTGAGCCTCTGAAGTAGGATGCAACTCATCTTCTTGCAAGAGTTTTAAATCTACAATCACCTTTTCCAAAAAGAAAGAGACAAAAGGCAACTGATACTTTTTAGCCAAGTCACTAAACAACTGTTCAAATTTTTGTGAATAGGCAAGCCCATAGTTTGGCGGAATTTTCATACCAAGTAATATAACTTTTGCATTAGCTGCATGCGCCAGTCGAATCATTTTATTCAAGTTATTTTTAGTCACCCTGGGTGAAATACCGCGCAGACCATCGTTTGCACCGAGCTCTAAGATAATAATATCGGGTTTCACTTTTTTCAGAGCTTTAGGCAAACGAGTCAAGCCGCCTTGCGTGGTTTCACCACTAATACTACCGTTACTAATTTCTACGGCCTCGCCTAGCTCGATACGCATCAAATTGACCCAGCCTTTTTTAACTGGAATTCCATATGCCGCACTTAAACTATCACCCCAGACTAAAATTTTTTGATTCGCACTAACGACGTTTGTCGTCATTATCAATAAAACAATACTCGTTAAAACCAGCTTGAAATGAGCAAATTTAAGACCCATAGTAGTATCCTAATTCCCAGATAAAAACACGATAATAACACAAGCTACTAAGTCCACAGAACACCCCGAAAATTCTCAATTAATCTACGGATGAAATGATTATTTAGCGAGCTTACCGTTTGTTGTTGTTTAAATGGCTATCAAATATACATGGTCTTTCTAATACCCTATGAAACAAGTACTTGCACTGTTACCGCATTTCTATCTGGGCTTAGGGTAGTACCTTTTTGTGAGACTTATTACAAGGTTGGATAATGAACAATCAAAAAAACCCTAAAACCAGGCTGTCAACCGTTATTCAAGCTAAGCATTTAAGCAAAAAACTTGCCACCACGGAAAACGAAGAACTATTGATTTTAGATGATATTAACCTATCAGTTACACAAAACGAATCGGTAGCCATTACAGGGGCATCCGGCTCGGGTAAGACCACATTACTAGGCTTGCTGGCAGGCTTAGATTTACCTAGCAATGGCGAAGTCTGCCTTCTTGGCACGGAACTTTCTACTTTAAACGAAGATCAACGTGCCAATTTGCGACTAGGTCAAGTGGGCTTCGTATTTCAATCCTTTCACTTGATGGACAACTTAACCGCGTTAGAGAACGTAATGCTACCGCTTGAGCTAGAAAATAGTAGCAAAAATATTCGCCAAAAAGGTTTAGCAGCTTTAGAACAAGTGGGTCTTGAAAAAAGAAGCACGCATCGTCCTGGCCAACTTTCAGGCGGCGAGCAACAACGAGTCGCGTTAGCACGTGCCTTTGTGAGCCAACCTGCAATTCTTTTTGCGGATGAACCAACAGGAAATTTAGATCGGAAAACGGGCGAAGAAATCATTGCCTTATTATTTACAATGCAACAGCTAAATAATACCACGCTGGTGTTAGTAACCCACGATGATAGCTTAGCAAAGCGGTGCCAAGCTCACTACAGGTTGGTTGACGGGAAAATTTCACAGTGAAAAATCTATTCACTGAGTGGCAACGATTTTGGTGCCTGGCAGAAATACGCTTATTGTTGTTAGCGCTATTGGTTGCTGTAATCGCAGTTACTTCTGTCGGCTTTTTTACTGATCGCGCTGATAGAGCAATGAGCCAGCAAGCCACTACCATGTTGGGTGGTGATATGGTTTTAGTATCAACTAGACCAATCAACCCTGAATTTTTAACCGAGGCCGAAAGACGTGGTTTACGCACGGCTGAAACGATTAGCTTTCCCAGTATGGTTTCTACCTTGGATAGCCTTAACAACAGCGATAACAACAATGATACGTTCCAGCTCGCGCAAATCAAAGCGGTCTCCACAAACTACCCTTTGCATGGCACCATAGAAATTAGCGAAACTGCGACCAGTGCTATCAGCAAAGCATCCTTAAAAAACCTACAGGATAACGAAGTACTTGCTGAATCCCGCTTATTCGCTACCCTAAGAGCAAGCACAGGAAAAACAGTCAATCTCGGTAAAACAAAAGTACGTTTAGCATACTTTATTCGCAAAATGCCAGACCAATCAACTAGCGCATTTCAGCTTGCACCTAAATTAATACTGCCGATGAAAATGCTTAAACAAACAGGCTTATTAACCCCTGCAAGTCGTGCTAGTTTTAGCCAGCTATATGCAGGTGATACTAATGCGATTAAAAAATTTAGAACATGGTTAAAACCGCAATTAAAAAATACTGAGTCCATCCGCACCTTAGATGATGGCTTGCCAGCAGTTCAACAAGCTTTACAGCGTGGTCAACGTTTCTTAAAAATGGCATCATTGTTAGCAGTAATTTTAGCAGGTGCTGGCATTGCATTAAGCAGTTACAGTCTCACCCAACAGCAAACACCTGCAGTTGCCGTGTTAAAAACAATCGGTGCGTCGCGTCGTCAAATTCTAACACGCTATTTAAGTCAGCTATTTATCAGTGCAACCATAGCGGGAATTATTGGTGCTGTGCTAGGTTATTTTATTCAGTTTTTTCTAGCGCAATATCTACAAAACTTTGTCGGACAAAACTTGCCCAACGCTAGTTTGTGGCCTGTTCTCACGGGCTTTTTGACTGCGTGGTTGATGGCTTTTGGCTTTTCTGCCCCACATTTATTACACCTTATCAACATCGCGCCGATTCACATTCTACAAGGGAAAAATAACCAAGCAAAATCATCAAAGTTGTTTTCGATTTTTACACTAAGCCTGGCTGTCTTACTGTTAATGTGGCTGCAAACCAACGATTTAAAGCTAAGCCTCACTTTACTCATCGGGGTACTTTTTGCCATCGTAGTTTTCTGGGGAGCAGCCTTGCTTATGTTACGCTTAATCCATGTTCTCGGGCAACGCTTTCGCCTACCCAAAGCCAATCAACGCATGGCACTAATGGTGGTAGTTTTTGGTATTGGGCTATTTAGTCTATTGCTTTTAACCACATTGCGCGGTGATCTTATCAACCGCTGGCAAGCCAGCTTACCCAGCGATGCCCCCAATCATTTTTTAATTAACATTCAACCTGATGAGCTAAAGCCATTACAAACATTGCTCGCAAAAAATGAAATAAAAACGCCGCTATATCCGATGGTACTAGGCCGCTTGATTAAAATTAACGGCAAAGCAACCTCAGAAGATGATTACGACAATCAACGTGCTAAACGCCTGTTAATTCGTGAATTTAATATGTCGGCAAACTCCAGCATACCACTTGGCAATAAAGTGATCTCTGGAAAATGGTTTGCAAAAGATTCCATGAAAGGTTTATCAGTTGAAGAAGGCATCGCCAAAACGCTACACTTAAAAATGGGCGACAGCATGACATTTGATATTGCTGGCGAGGAAATCACACAAGAAATCATCAGCCTGCGCTCAGTAAAATGGGACAGTATGCGACCCAATTTTTTTGTGATGATGGCACCTAAAGCATTTGATGATCAGCCCAAGACCTACATTACTAGCATTCACATCAGCGACGATAAAAAAGCGCTCTTACCGATAATTATCCAGCAATTTCCTAGCGTTACAGATATTGACATCACAGCTATAATGACTCAGGTACGCGACTTAATTAACAAGGCCGCATTTGCGGTACAAGCAATATTTCTATTCACACTAGTAGCTGGTGTCGTGGTGTTATTTGCCGCCTTACAATCACAAAAAGCACTACGCCGAAAAGAAATCGCTATCCTAAAGTCACTCGGCGCAAGTCGTGCTTATTTACGCCGCAGTCTACTTTTAGAGTTTGCTATCATCGGTGGTTTAGCTGGTTTCTTAGCTAGCTTATTGGCGCTTGTTTCTGGCAACATCACCGCATATTTATTGTTTGACCTGAGTCCTGAAATTAATTTCAGTTTAATTACTGTTGGCACTTTTCTGGGCGCCTTATTAGTTAGCATATCGGGTTATTTAAATGTCCGCGGGTTGTTATCTGTACTGCCCGTATCTTTATTTAGATAAGATTCATTCTGCCTATAATAGGATTTTTATACGAAGATCTAAGCTTTCTTTCAGAACAAGTAGCTTCAGATACTAGAATAAACATATAAAGTAGTGTAGAATCTTTCGCCCAATGTCTGAGGAGCGTTGCAATCTAACGATCTGTTATTAAACAGAACCACGTTAGGCTAGGCTCAGACGGTTTGTTTTACTTCACAAATTTGCAACGACGCTCAGCTATATTTTAAGGAGAACTTATTATGGCTGGGAATCATCTATTTACTTCCGAGTCTGTATCAGCGGGCCACCCCGATAAAATGGCAGATCAAATTTCTGATGCCATCCTTGATGCAATTTTAGAACAAGATACCGAAGCACGTGTTGCCTGTGAAACAATGGTTAAAACCGGCATGGTTGTACTTGCTGGTGAAGTAACTACTTCTGCGGTTATCGACTACGAAGCGATTGTCCGCGATGTGGTTAATGACATCGGCTACAACTCATCTGAAATTGGTTTTGATGGCGAATCTTGTGCGGTACTTAATGCGCTTGGCCAACAATCACCTGATATTGCAATGGGTGTTGATCGCGCTGATAAAGAATCACAAGGCGCGGGCGACCAAGGTTTGATGTTTGGTTACGCGAGTAATGAAACAGATGTTTTGATGCCTGCACCGATTACGTATTCGCATCTTTTGGTTGCAAAGCAAGCTGAGCTAATGAAAAACGGCACACTGCCTTTCTTGCGCCCTGACGCTAAGTCTCAAGTAACGTTTCGCTATGAAAACGACAAGCCTGTAGCGATTGATGCAGTAGTTCTATCGACACAACACAATCCAGATATCAACTTATCTGACCTTCAAGAAGCGGTGATGGAAGAAATTGTTAAGCCAGTTTTACCCTCTGAATGGTTAAACGCAGACACGCAATACCACATCAATCCTACAGGTAACTTCGTTATCGGTGGCCCTGTTGGCGATTGTGGCTTAACAGGTCGTAAAATCATTGTTGATACTTACGGTGGAATGGCGCGTCATGGTGGCGGTGCATTTTCTGGAAAAGACCCGTCAAAGGTTGATCGCTCTGCGGCCTACGCAGGTCGCTATGTGGCTAAGAATATTGTTGCTGCCGGTCTTGCTGAGCGCTGTGAGATTCAAGTTTCTTACGCGATTGGTGTGGCAGAGCCGACGTCAATTTCGATTGATACGTTTGGTACTGGCACGATTGGTGACGAAAAGATTGAAGCGTTGGTACGTGAGCACTTTGACCTACGCCCTTACGGCATTCTTACCATGCTTGATTTACTAAAACCTATTTACAGACAAACAGCATCTTACGGTCACTTTGGTCGTGAAGATATTGGCTTGCCTTGGGAAAAGACAGATCGCGCCGATGCTTTAAAAGTGAACGCTTAGATAAAACACACTTAGCCTTTCTTTATTTGGACTTAGCGGACAATAAACAACATATTATTTTTAGGAAACAAAAAAATGAACGATTACATCGTAACAGACATCTCCCTAGCTGACTGGGGTCGAAAAGAACTAACCATCGCAGAAACTGAAATGCCAGGTCTTATGGCGCTTCGTGCAAAGTACGGTGACGAAAAACCTCTTAAAGGCGCCCGTATTGCAGGTTCTTTGCACATGACTATCCAAACAGGTGTTTTAATTGAGACACTAACAGCACTTGGTGCTGAAGTACGCTGGGCTTCATGTAATATATTCTCTACTCAAGATCATGCAGCAGCTGCGATCGCTGATTCTGGTGTGCCTGTTTTCGCTACTAAAGGCGAAACGTTGGATGAGTACTGGGATTACGCACACAAGATTTTTGAGTTTGGTGATGAAACTGCCAACATGATTCTTGATGACGGTGGCGACGCAACCATGCTTATCGAGTTAGGCACAAAAGCAGAGTCAGACCTTTCTGTCCTAGATAACCCAGAAAGTGAAGAAGAAGTAGCACTTTACAACTCAATTAAAGAGAAGCTAAAAATATCACCAAAATGGTACTCAAATATCCGTCCTAATATCCAAGGTGTAACCGAAGAGACTACAACAGGTGTTCACCGTTTGTACGAGATGGAAAAAACAGGCGAGCTAATCTACCCAGCAATCAACGTAAACGACTCTGTTACAAAGTCTAAGTTTGACAACCTTTACGGCTGTCGTGAATCTTTAGTTGATGGTATCAAACGCGCAACAGATGTAATGATTGCGGGTAAAATTGCGGTTGTATTAGGTTACGGCGACGTGGGAAAAGGTTGTGCTCAATCTCTACGAGGCTTAGGCGCAACAGTTTGGGTTACAGAAATTGACCCAATTTGTGCACTCCAAGCGGCAATGGAAGGCTACCGCGTAGTGACGATGGACGATGTTGCTGACCAAGCCGACATTTTTGTTACAGCAACAGGTAACTTCCACGTAATCAACGAAGAGCAGATGCTTAAAATGAAGCATGAGTCTATCGTTTGTAACATCGGTCACTTCGACAACGAAATCGCTGTTGCAGACATGGAAAAGTACGAGTGGGAAGAGATCAAGCCACAGGTTGATCATATCATTCTTCCTTCTGGCAACCGTATCATCTTACTTGCCCAAGGTCGTCTGGTTAACTTAGGCTGTGCAACAGGTCACCCTAGCTTCGTAATGTCTAACTCTTTTACTAACCAAGTACTTGCACAGATTGAGATCTTTAAGGATGGTGATAAATACGAGAACAAGGTTTATATGCTTCCTAAATCATTAGACGAAGAAGTAGCACGTTTACACCTTGAAAAGATCGGTGTGAACTTGACTGAGTTGACTGATTATCAGGCTGATTATATTTCAGTGGATAAGAAAGGGCCTTACAAGGTTGAGCATTACCGTTATTAATAGCTCATCTCACCCCTGAAGCTGAACTATCAATAATTAGCAGTTTTAAAGCCTCTTCTCTTTCTTGCAAAGGAAGGGGCTTTTTCGTAAATAAATTTAGGAAAACATTATGAAAGCACAATCATTCAGCTTTGAGTTTTTCCCACCCAAGACAGACAAAGGCATCGAAAACTTAGCAAAAGTGCGCGATGACTTTGCAAAGCTTAACCCTGCCTTCTTCTCCGTTACTTATGGCGCGGGTGGATCAACGCAAGATTCTACGATTAACACGGTGATTACGACACAGAAAGAATCAGGAATTCCTACGGCTTCACACCTTTCTTGTGTCGGCTCTAGCGCAGAACAAATTCGCGAAATTCTTACTGTTTATAAAGAAAACGGGATTAATCGCATTGTCGCCTTACGAGGCGACCTGCCTTCTGGAATGCGCAATATTGGTGATTTTGAATACGCCAATGAACTAATCACCTTTATTCGCGAAGAAACTGGAGATTATTTTCAGATAGAAGCAGCAGCATACCCAGAAATGCACCCGCAAGCACCTAACTATCAAACCGATATGGATAATTATGTGCGCAAGATGAATGCCGGTGCTGATAGAAGTATTACGCAATATTTCTATAATGCTGATGCTTACTTTCACTTTGTTGACAGTGCCAACAAAGCAGGCTCTGATAAGCCCGTAGTCCCAGGTATTATGCCTATCAGTAACTTTGTACAGCTAGCACGCTTTTCAGATGGGACTGGCGCTGAAATACCACGTTGGTTACGCAAACGATTAGAGGGCTATGGTGATGATTTGGATTCTATTCAAAAACTTGGTAATGAGTTTGTAACAACAATGTGTGAAAGGTTAATTGCTGGCGGCGCGCCTGGTTTGCATTTTTATTCGATGAATCGTGTTGAGCCAAGTAAAACTATTTGGAATAATTTAGGTTTAATAACGTAATGATGGTTTTACTTCAGTCGCTCTTCGCCGAACCTTATAGGTGCTTAAGGAAAGCCTGATTAAGTCCCATAAAATTCTGTAAGTCTCTAGGGCAGTATATCCTAGGCGTATTTTGATATGAATGCTTATTGCCTTCATGAGAAATACAACAACGGAGATGCTGCCCTAGAGCCTTACCCTTTGGGGCTTAGCCAAATTCCCAGCCTCTGTGTTATGTTCACTTTAAAGGCTCGTTGCACCATGCCACAGGCGTTCATTAAAAGCTCACATGCCTTGATGCTGGAAATTTGGCGTTGCCAGAATTTATGAGACTTGATCAGGCTTTCCTTAACTATATAAGCACCAAATTATCACGGTGAATCAATTCCGCTTCGCCGGAGTAGCCAAGTAAATCGCTAATATCGTGGCTGGCTGTTTTATGTAATTGACTGACTTCATCGCTGGAATAGTTGATTAGTCCTCTCGCAATAACCACACCTTCAGTGCTTTTACAGTCAACGATATCACCACGTTTAAAATCACCTTCCGAGGCTGTAACGCCTACCGGCAACAAACTTTTTCCTTGCTCAATAATGGCTCGGCTGGCGCCTGCATCTAAATATAAAGCACCTGAGGCCTGTACTTGCGCGACAATCCACTGCTTGCGTGCGCCTATTCCAGTGTTATCCGGCACTAACAATGTACCAATACTTTCGCCTGTAGAGAGTCTTTGCAATACGTTATTTTCTCGCCCTGACGCAATAATGGTTGCACAGCCAGAACGAGCCGCACGTTGAGCTGCTGTTAGCTTAGTCGCCATTCCGCCACTACCCAGCGCGGTTGAAATATCCCCAACATACTTTTGCAACTCGGCATTATTGGCAGACTCTTCACTGATTAGCTTTGCATCATCGTGATGGCGCGGATCTTTATCAAACAGACCTTCTTGGTCGGTTAAAATAACCAGTAAATCAGCTTCGACAAGGTTAGCCACCAAAGCCGCTAGGGTATCGTTATCGCCCAATCGCATTTCTTCTAAAGCGACCGTGTCGTTTTCATTAATTATTGGAAGTGCATTCAAATTTAATAGGGTTCGCAGGGTATTGCGGGCATTTAAATAACGTTTGCGATTGCTTACATCATCATGGGTTAATAAGATTTGAGCAGCCTGTATTCTGTGTTTTTTAAATCGGGTTTCATAGGCTTCTATTAAGCCTGTTTGCCCAATAGCAGCGGCAGCCTGAAGTTTGGCAAGCTCCGTTGGGCGAGTCTGCCAACCCATGCGGCTCATACCTTCAGCCACTGAGCCTGAAGAAACCAAAATGATTTCAATCCCATTTTGTCTAAGCTGTGCTATTTGATGCGTCCAGTCTTCTATCGCAGCATAGTCTAAGCCTTTACCGTCTTTTGTTAATAGCGCACTACCAATTTTTATTACCCAGCGCTTTGCTTGTTTTGTGTATTTGTCTCGGCTCATTCTTTTACAAATTCAGCTTGCTCATTTAAGTATACTTGCTCATCCATATACTTCATTATCTCGTAGGTTAACTCTTTGGTGTTTAACTTGGTTGCCGCTGATATTTTAAAGACCTTACCTTTCCAGTTTAAACGTTTGACAATATCATCACAGCGCTCAATTTGTTCATCAGGCAATAAAAGGTCTAGCTTGTTGAGTACTAACCAGCGCTCACGTTGATCAAGCTCATCGCCATATTTTTTTAACTCTTTCTCGATTACACGAACCGAATCAACCGGGTCATCCTCTTCATTCATTGGTGCAATATCAACCATATGAAGCAATAGACTAGTACGTGAAAGATGCTTTAAAAACTGAATGCCTAACCCTGCACCTTCTGCCGCTCCTTCGATGATGCCCGGAATATCCGCAATCACAAAACTTTTTGACATATCTACTTTTACCACCCCAAGATTTGGGTAAAGCGTGGTAAAGGGATAGTTAGCGACTTTTGGAGTAGCGGATGATACCGCGCTTATTAAGGTAGATTTACCAGCATTAGGCAAACCAAGCAAACCAACATCAGCTAAGACTTTCATCTCCAGCCTTAATACTCGAGTCTCACCTTCTGAGCCTGGCTTAGATTGGCGAGGAGCGCGATTCACCGAACTTTTGTAACGTAAATTACCAAGACCGTGATAACCGCCTTGCACGACCTTTATTATTTGACCATCTTCGGTCAAGTCGCCGATGAATTCATCCGTTTCTTCCACATAAACCATAGTGCCAATAGGCACTTGAATAATTCGGTCCTCGCCTTTTGCGCCTGTCATATTGCGGCTAAAACCATTCGCGCCACGACCTGCTTCGTAAAAACGCACATGACGAAAATCAGCCAAGGTATTTAAACCTTTATTTGCCTGTAAAAAAACACTGCCTCCGTCACCGCCATCACCGCCATCTGGGCCACCGTATTCAATGTATTTTTCCCGCCTAAAACTGACACAGCCGTTTCCGCCGCCACCAGCTTTGGCAGTAATTACTACTTCATCTACAAATTTCATACTTAGACTTTAACCGACTCTGTTGTTGACAGCAATTTACAGCAATAAAAAAAGCCCCGACATGCGGGGCTTTTTAAATAATACTCTTAAAAGCTTATGCCGCTTGAACACTAACATATTTACGGTTTTTCGGGCCTTTAACCTCAAACACCACAACACCATCAGCTTTAGCAAATAAAGTATGGTCTTTACCGCACCCTACATTAGTACCAGGGTGAAAACGTGTACCACGTTGACGCACAAGAATATTACCTGCTAGTACTTCTTGACCACCGAAGCGTTTAACACCTAAACGTTTTGCTACTGAATCGCGACCGTTTCGTGTACTACCCGCTGCTTTTTTATGTGCCATTTGAATAACCTCTGTACTTTATATACTTAAATATTTTGTAATCCGTCGTAATATTCAACAAAATCCCAACAGATTTAAATTGATTTCTTTGAACCGTGGGATTTTACAAGTACTTTGTCAATCAGTCAAACCTTATCTTTAGCTCTTCCGGATTTATGCTGTTTTGGGTAGAATATTACCATTTTCTTAAATAAACCTCGTTTAATCTTGACAGTTCGTACGCATCTACCTAGCATTCGGCTTTCGTATCCAATTGACACACTGTTACCTAATTTATTTTGAATTACCAAGACATACAAAATCTGGTTAAAGACGATATGCAGGCCGTTGATAGATTGATTCAACGCAGCCTGCAATCAGACGTTGCTTTGGTTAATCAGCTTAGCCACTATATTATCAACAGTGGCGGCAAACGCTTACGCCCCATGCTGGCGCTATTAATGGCGCGTGCTTGTGGCTACACTGGCGATAAACATATTGATATTGCTGCTATTGTTGAGTTTATTCATACTGCAACTTTATTACATGACGATGTGGTAGATGAATCTGATATGCGCCGTGGCAAGGATACAGCCAATAATGTGTGGGGCAACCAAGCTGCCGTACTGGTAGGTGATTTCCTCTATTCTCGCTCCTTCGAAATGATGGTTGATGTGAATCAAATGCGCGTTATGCAAATTATGGCAAGTACCACCAATATTATTGCCGAAGGCGAAGTCTTACAGCTACTTAATGTTAATGATTCAGAGACAACCGAAGCACGTTATCTTGAGGTAATTTATTCAAAAACAGCTAAGTTATTTGAGGCGGCTTGCCAACTCGGTGGAGTACTTGCAGAACGACCAGAAACAGAAGAAAAAATGGTCGCTCAATACGGTGTACATCTAGGTACAGCCTTTCAACTCATTGACGATATTTTAGATTACACTGCCGACAGTGATGAAATGGGCAAAAATGTTGGGGATGACCTTGCCGAAGGAAAGCCCACCTTGCCGCTAATTTATGCGCTAGCTAAAAGTAAACTTAATAATGAGATTAACGATACCGAGTTACTACAAAAGGCTATTACAGAAGGTGGGCTTGACCATATTGATGCTGTAATGGAAATTATTCATAAAACCGATGCACTGACCTATACGACCAATGTAGCAAAAAACGAGACGCAACTTGCTATTGATTGTCTCCAGCCGCTAGAAGATAACCCTTTTAAGAATGCTTTAATTGGGCTAGCAAAATATTCATTAAGTCGGACAACATGAAACCTTTGCACGCGTCGGATGACGAGTAAAAATGATTGAAATTTTAGCGAGCTTACCGCTTGCTGTTTAAGCGGATAACTCGATTATTAGAGCTTTAGCCGTTTCTTTCGCCACCGACGTGCAGTTTGCGCCTGAGTCCACAGCACAAAGCTGCTGAATTTTTCATATTTTCAATTGCGTAAAATCAATGTTAAAATGTCGTACACTCTATTATTAGGACAATATTATGAAATCAGCAAGTACGCTAGCTCTCTTACTTTTTACTGCTTTAGCTACAGCAGCGTTTGTTTGGATGGCGAAACGTCCTGCTGTTGATTACACAGCCCTCTCTTTTGGCATACCTACAAGTGGCATGACATCAAATGGCTCAGCTACTTCAGCAAACGCTGAGGTTAATACGGTCGTAGAACCGACATTAAATAAACAGCAACCCGCAGCGCCTTCTATGCCGGATGCACCTGTAGCAGAAGTAATGGAAAAACCTGTCGAGCCTGCAATGCCAAGCCCCATGCCGAATAAGGCAGCAATCCCAGAAGCAATAGAAGCTCCTAAAACGCCAGAAGCTCCCACTCAAACAACAGAAACACAAGTAGACCCAAGCTCATCTGATGCCACCACTAACACAGTAACCACAAACACTGAAGTTAAGACGGAAACAGATCCTGTAACAACGAGCACATCTACACCTCCTAGCCCAACAACTACGGAAGTAGCACCGGCAGCAGTAGAGGCGATGAAAGAAAAGGGTTCTGAAGCAATGGATACCGTGAAACAAAAAATGGAAACCATTCAAATGACGGTACCCGCAGGCATGGAAGAGGCTATTCAAAAAGCAATTGAAAATGCGATTAATTCTGCAAATAGCGAATTACAGAATATTAAAAATTAACATTGCTAGAAAACTATTTTGGAATAACTCGTATGTTACATGAAACTTCCGGGTTATTCCTTTACCTAAATCTTTCCACCCACACCTTTAAACTTCTCAACAAACGCAGCTATTTTTTCAAAAACAGCTATTTTTTGCCTTTTATTTTGGGTTTAGTGGGCTCATTTTGAGTATCCGCCATACAGCAAATTTTGGTATAGCGCAGCGCTACAGCGTATAAGCTTGTTACCAATTATAAAATGAAGGATCGGTTTTCCGAAGAAAGTCTTCTGATAGCTTTTTAAGCAAATCTTCATCAGCCAGTCCTTCTGCACGTATTGCCAATAGCTGCATGGATGCTTTTGATCTGCTGTGACCATCAAATAGCATTGCCATTTTTTTATCTTTTTTTACGACCTTTCGATATAGATATCGATATGTTTCTGGCAAGTCATCCTTATAGTGCATTTTTACAGAATAACTGAATCGCTTGTTCTTTTATTTGCTTAAATATTTTCCAGTCAGACTCTTTCATATTTTTCTTTCAGTTTATTGTCTCACACAGTAGACCGACTTGCCTTTGACAAAGGTCTGCACTGTTTTACCTTCAAAACCCCAGCCAGAAAAGGGAGTATTCTTACCTTCACTTAATAGCTTATTCGCATTTAATTGCCACATTGTTTGCGGGTCAAACAAACTTAAGTCTGCTACCTTGCCCGCTTGAAGCTTACCGGCTTGCGAATTAATTAATTGCGCAGGCTTGCTCGTTAACAAGTCTATTGCTTGCATTTCTGTTAAAACATCTTCACTCACTAGGCGCAAAACTAATGGAAGCAAGGTTTCAAATGCCGATATGCCTGGGCTGGTTTCTTCAAATGGTGAGAGCTTCGCATCAACTTCATGTGGCTGGTGATCTGAACAAATGGCATCAATCACGCCATCTGCAACGGCTTGACGTAGTGCATCACGGTCAGCCATTGTGCGTAGTGGCGGGATGGTATGACACAGTGGGTTATAATCTGCCACATCCATTTCGGTCAAAAATAATTGATGTGCGGCGACATCTGCAGTAATAGGCAGTCCTTTGTCTTTGGCATCCTTTAGCAAAGGAATACTTGCGGCCGACGAAAGCCTGCAAAAATGTACAGGGGTTTTGGTCAGCTCAACTAAAGCAATAATTTGTGCTATTGCAATGGTTTCTGATGCAGCGGGTATCGGTGCTAAACCGAGGCGCGTAGATAATGCTCCTTCATGCATCCCACCTGTTTCTGCCAAGGAATGCTCTATGGGATGCAAAAATAAAGGCAGATCAAAAGTCCCTGCGTATTCCATCGCTTTTCTGAGCGTTGCAAGATCTCTAATTTTTTCATGCCCTTGACTCACACCCACACAGCCAACGTATTTTAAACTTCCCATATGGCTGAGCTGCTCGCCAGCAAGGCCTTGAGTGAGCGAGCCTATTACACTAACCCGCGCATAGCCTGCCTGCTTTGCTTTGCTTTTAATCAGCTTAACGGTTGCACCGCCGTCTATGGGTGAGTCCACTTCTGGCATACAGCAAATGCGGGTGATACCGGCGCTTGCAGCAGCATACGTTTCGAAGTTAATTCTGGTTTTGTTTTCTTGACCCGGTTCACGCAAATAGGCGCTTAGGTCAATAATACCGGGAAGCACCCAAAGGTCTTTGGCATCAATAACACTTGCAGGTTTAAAGTTTTTTGGAATAGCTGAGCCAATGGCAATAATTTTATTCTTTTTTATCGCAATATCTGCGATTCCATCAAACTGACTTGCGGGGTCGATAACTCTACCGTTTTTAATGAGTAGTGCTTTGCTATTACTCATAGTTAACTCTCCACTCTCGTAGCTGCTTGCGAACTCATTACCATCGACATTACAGCCATGCGCACTGCAATACCATTAGTTACTTGTTGCAAAATAACTGATTGTGGCCCATCGGCAACCCGAGAATCAATTTCTACCCCACGATTTGCAGGACCTGGGTGCATCACGATGGCATCTTCTTTGGCTAATTCTAGTCGTTCTTGAGTAAGCCCATAACGGGCGTAGAATTCTCGAATTGAAGGCAGCATCGCACTATCCATTCGCTCATGTTGTAAGCGTAACGTGATAATAACATCAATATCATCCAAGCCTTTTTCAATATTGGTGTAGCTTGTTACGCCCATTTTTTCAATTCCCTCAGGCATTAGAGTTTGCGGACCGATTAATCTTATTTCACCCGCACACAATGTTGTTAAAGCGTGGATTTGCGAACGCGCAACTCTCGAGTGTTTAATATCGCCAATAATTGCTACTTTTAGCGGGGTAAAATCACGACCTTTAAATTGGCGAATGGTGAGCATATCTAACATTGCTTGAGTGGGATGCGCGTGCCGACCATCTCCTGCATTGATGACGCTAATATGAGGCGCGCAGTAACGCGCGATAAAATGTGCTGCGCTACTACTGGAGTGCCTGACTACAAACATATCACAACCCATTGCCTCAAGGTTGCGAATAGTATCTAGCAGACTTTCCCCTTTTGTGGTTGCTGAGTTACGAATATCTAGATTGACTAAGTCTGCAGAAAGGCGCTTTGCAGCAAGCTCAAAGGTAGTTCGAGTGCGCGTCGAATTCTCAAAAAACAGGTTCATTACTGTTTTTCCGCGTAACAATGGGGCTTGTACTTTGGCCTTATTAGGCAGAGAAACGAACTGCTCGGCGCGATCTAAGATTTCTTCAAGTAATAACGGTGGTAAACCTTCAATAGTAAGAAAATGCTTAAGCTTTCCATCGGACGTTAGTTGCATCGATGAAGGTAGCGGACCAGGGGACGAATCTTTTACAGGTTGTTGTGCTAAAGGAGGTTCAGTCCGCTCATCTGGAAAAGAATCTGTTGAGTTATTTTTGCTCACGGTTGACTATTTCTAGCTCCAGTTTGTCATTATCATTGCTCAGTTTAAAGTAATGCGTATCATCTAGTTCATTTTTAAAACCAACTACTTGCGCTTCGATGGGTAGCTCGCGGTTACCTCTATCAATTAACACCACCAATGTGATGCTAGCGGGTCGTCCAAAGTCAAATAGCTCATTCAATGCAGCGCGTATGGTACGCCCTGTATATAGTACATCATCGACTAAAATGATGTGTTTATTTTCCACATTAAAGGGAATGTTGGACGGTTGGATTTGTGGATGCAGCCCGATCCGGCTAAAATCATCACGGTAAAAATTAATATTCAATTCACCCAAAGGCTCTTCAATCTTTAATAATTGATGCAACGCTTGTGCAATCCACACGCCCGCTGTATGAATACCAACCATTACGGGTGCCTCGGCATTCTTTTGTTTAATGATACTGCTTAATTCGCCAGACATTCTTCTTAACAGTTCGCTGACGTCGTATTCTAACTGATTGCTTATTGCTGATTCTATTTTATTCATTATTCTGCTAGTAGCCATTATTTTTCATCCATGTCTCTAGGATGATTGAAGCGGCTATTTTATCGACCTCTTGTTTTTTTATTTTTTGCTTACGGCCACTTTGGCGTAATTGTTTTAAGCGTTGTGCTGCCTCGATAGAGCTAAACTGTTCATTTTCATGCTCCACGGGAATATTGTATCGACCATTTAATTGATTGGAAAAACGTATTACTTTTTTTTGTAGTGGGTTTTCACTGCCATCAAGTTCAGTTGGCATGCCGACAATAATTTTTTCTGGCTTCCAGTCTTCAATGAGCTTTGTTATTTCATCCCAGTTGGGCGTATCATTTTTACTTTGTAGCGTACACTCAGGTGTAGCTGAGCCGGTTAGCGTGTTTCCTACAGCCACACCTGTGCGCTGCAAGCCAAAATCAAAAGCGAGTATCGTTGCCATTTATCTTTTGCTCATGCTTTAGTCATGCCCTGCTACATCACTAATAAATGCGGCATTGATGCCCATTTTTTCAACCGCGCCATTCCAACGCTGATTATAAGGCGTATCAAAGATAATTTTACTATTCGCATCGCAGTTGAGCCAAGAATTATTTAAGACTTCTGCTTCCATCTGCCCCGCTACCCAACTGGCACAACCTAAGGTTAATAAGAAGTTTTTTGGGCCTTTGTTTATTGCAATATCAAATAAAATATCACGCGATGCGGTAACGTATAAATCATTAGTGACTTGCATGGTATTTTCCCAGGTTTTTTCTATTGCTTTACCGTGTATTACAAAACCTTGCTCTGGCTGAACGGGGCCACCACTCAACGCTTTTAAACCTTTGAGCGATTCATTTTCCACGGGGATGTTAAGTTGCTCAAACAATTCAGTCACGGTTACTTGTATGGGACGATTAATGGTTAAGCCGAAACAACCTTCGGCATCGTGCTGGCAAATTAAGGTGACGGAATGCTCAAAGTAAGGGTCTGCCAAGTTTGGCATAGCAATAAGAAACTGACCCTGTAAAAAGCTCGAGCCCTGTGTGTGACTTGCTGCTTCGTCCATTATTTTAAACCACTTTACTTTGAATAGAATTTTGCCTTTTCGCCCTTCTTTTTATGAAAAATAATCGTTCGAGTTATATTTAAACGATCATATTTTGCACGAATTTGTTTCGGCAAAGGCTCATAGGGCGATGCTAACTTTACAATTTTTATAGCCGCCTGATCTAATATTTTAGAGCCGGATGATACCGATATATCAATTGAAACCGCACGCCCTGCTCTATCTAAGGTGGTATTTAAGATAAGTGTACCACTTAAACTTAGATCAAGTGCTTTTTGTGGGAAGTTGATATTACCAATACGCTCCATCTTTTTTGACCAGTTAATAATATATTCCGCCTCCTCACTCCCTTTTGTACTAAGAGAATCTATAAAGCGGATACGTGGCCTTTTAGCGTAGCGCTCTTCTTGCTCACTCATTTCAACCATTAACTTTGCGATAGCTTCGGTTTCTTCTGAATTATCGACTACTTCAGTTTTTTCTTCTGGCTTTTGTTCTTCTTTGGGTTTTTTATTAATTAATTTATTGGTCTTGCCTTTGGTGGTTAATAATTCTGGCTCTAGTTTTTCAACCACTTTCTTAACGGTTCTTTCTGAGCTTAATAACTCATCACCATTTTCATTATTCGCCTCTTTCGCTGCATTCGGGCTAGTTATTTTAGATTCATCTTTCGTATCACCGCTACCTTGTTGATTACTATTCGCGATAAAGTCAGCCTTAATCGGTAACTTATCATTGCTTGAGTTAACTAGGCGTATATCTAGAATGGGTGCTTTTGGAGCTGAAGGAATATCAGGCAACCTAAAACCCATCGCATACAAACCTGCATGCAGCATAAGAGAAATGGGTACTGTTATAACCAAAGGGTTATAACCAAAAATTTTTATTGGTGTAGACATAGTAAGCGTTATTTTTAGAGTTATCGGGCATTCACCCATCATTATTAGAATAACATAGGAAACTTTAATTTAAGATGAACGAACAAGCATGGCCTATTAAACATGCCCCTGATGGAGCCTCTGAACAACCTAGTTGAATTCTGCGAGTTTATAAGGCGTCAAGTCCTAGGCGTATTTGAAATGAATGCTTATTGCCTTCATGAGAAATACAACAACTGAGATGCTGCCCTAGAGCCTTACCCCTCTTATTAGCTGACGCGGCTTAGCTAGAATTTATGGGGCTTGATCAGACTTTCCTTAATGAGAAGGATCGCTCCCTCGCGAAAAATAACAACAACGAAATTGATGCTTTGCAAGCCCGCCCTAGGGGGCAACGCCAGAATTCAGCTAGGTTGTTTAGAGATTCTTTATGGAATGGGGCGGAAATTAAAAACCCCAAGCAAAGCTTAGGGTTAAATTGGTTACGCTAACTAATTGAGATCTTTCACTACCAACTCATGCAAAGGTCTCATATTAGAAGTACAGCGTCATCCTCCAA
>JALSJU010000007.1 GCA_026989145.1 Thiotrichaceae bacterium | reverse complement strand
AATGGCATAAATTAATTCGGGATCATCTGGATTAGTACTGAGTTTTTTTAACGCGTGTTCGAGTAACACTTGGGTTGAAGAGTCTTCTGCTAAATCCCATTGATTTTTGAGTTGTGAAAAAGGTTTTTTCATTGTGCTTTATTATCACTTTTATTTTCATTGTTAAGGCTATTATTTGGGTTGCTACCGGATTTTCCACCGCCTAAATAAGACGGCTGATAAACGCAACGACGACTAATACTTCGGCTACATATATTGGCAGGTGATTCGCTGTTTACAGGTTGCCAACCCGATTTAATAAAGCGAGATTTTAAATATTCTCGTGTTTCCCTGAAGGCTTCAAAGCCACTACCTGAGCTACTACCATCCTCGGTGTTATCGTAAACAAAAAAGTAGGCAAATTGTTTTGCGGGGTCTAGCTTGTCTAGACTATCGCGTAGAGTCGAACTGCGCTTTTCGATTTCCTTAAACTCAGGCCATTCACTGGTATCTCGGGCGAAAAATGAAATGCCTTTTTTATCATCTATTTTCCCAAGTAGACCAAAATAATCTAACGAGAAAAGGCGTTTGTTGGCAGCCGCGTTGCTAGTAGCTTGCAAGGTCGCATTGGCAAACAGCGTGTCGGTATTCAGCGCTAAAATGCGGTCGTTTTTGCTGATGAAAAACACCGGTGAAAGATCAGTGTCATGTTCCAGCGGGATTTCTAATTGATAGGTTTTGCTATCATCATGAATTAAGTTAATTACCGCAAAGATAATCAGTATGCCAACAGAATTGGAAACAATATCTGTGAGTGAATCTAAGCTAATTAAATTCTTCATTTGGACCGACCCTTTTGTAAATTTAAAGTCCAATTAGAATCGAGGGGTTCTAAGCCAACAGAAATTGCCGCAGAATCTTGCGTAAGCAACATCACATCGCGAATTTTTTGATAAGCCTGACTGCCGTTAGGATAAATACCAAAGAGTATAAATTCTTCATAGAGATAATTTGCTTTTAACGCCAACTCATTCAAAGTGCGAATATCGTGTACCGTATCTAAAACATCATCGATATCAGGTTCGATGGCAGCATCCATTATCGAACCGCTGTGGTTTTCTAGTCTTGCTATTTTTTGTTCACGCTGTTGGATGATGACATCCACAATCTCTTTGTCAGCATCATCAAGCACAGCTTGTAACTTGCGTAGATTTTTTGTGGGCGGCACACTGATAATACCATCAGGCAAACTAAAAATTTGATAAGCAATTTTGTAGCCCGTTTCTAACTGCGCTGTTAGCTCAATTTTTTGTGGCGCGCTAAAACTACTCAAGACATTGATGAATGATAAAACCCCCATTACGCATAAAAAGATACTCAAGAACGGAAAGAGACTTATCTCCAATCGATCATCTTTTTGGTAGCGGGCATAGCGTGTAGCGCGAGACATCATTTGTGGTTATTCTCGTCGGTTTTATTTTTAACGCAGAGAGCCGCAGAGGTTGCGCAGAGAACCGCAGAGAGAGATGATTTTTTTATACACATCATATTATTCCTTTAATCCTGATACTTTTCTACAGATGCCATCTGTTAAACGTAATACATTAAAGTTTATTAATAAGCCTACTTTCCACTTGCCTAGCCGCAAATAAGTTAATAACTGTGCTTCGTGAATTGGCAAAATTTTGTGGATTGATTTTAGCTCCACAACAACGGTATTTTCTATCAACAGATCTAATCTGTAGCCGCACTCTAGCTTGGTATTTTTATATTCTACAGGAACAGGATTTTGCCTTGTAAATGAAATTCCGCGTAAACTAAGCTCCTTACATAAACATTCTTCATAGGCTGACTCGAGCATTCCAGGACCTAATGCTCGGTGTACTTCTATTGCTGCGCCAATGATGGACTCAGTTAGTTGGTTTGGATGTTCAGTGTTTTTCATATGAATATTAATTTAAAAGAAGTTTTTCTCTGTGGCTCTCTGCGAAATCTCCGCGACCCTCTGCGTTAAAAAAGAAACCTCAAGCTATCACTATTTCTTACCAAGTTTTGATGTAAAAACAGTCTCATACAAATCTTCCATCGTTTCCTGCAAGGCTTTAATTTGTGTACTGAGCTGCTTAATTTCATTTGCGATGATTTTTGTGCCTGCTTTGGTATTGGCTGATTCCGTTGCTTTTATAGATGTGGTATTTTGACTAGCTAAACTAGAGCTTTCTAACAATGATTGTTGTTGCAATAACGGCTTAATATCATGAAACCAGCGCTCGTCCAAATCTATCAAATACGCTTCTTCTTCTTTTTCGAGCGTGAGCATAAACATCATTAACGGAATACTTAATAACAGCGCTAATAGAGTCGTATCAAATGCAGTTGCCAATGAGTTCGTTACTAGCGGTAAATTCTCTTTAAGCATGGATGAAACATCGGTGACAGAATTAGTGCTGGTCATCGCATCAGAGAAATGTGCGATACCGTTACTGATACCCCAAACCGTGCCGATAAAGCCAAGAATCGGAATCGCCCACACCATAAAGCGAGGCAACGAAAAAGAGCCTTTTAGATATTCGCGTTCTTTTATCGCAAAAATTTCATCAACATCATTATCATGGTGGCTGAGGAAAAGTGATAATCGTGTTCTTGCTAGGTTAGCTTTTTTAATCCCATTTTTTTCGGTGGATTGCTGCAATGCATCGTGAAGTTCGTTTTTATCTGGATCACTAGACGCATCAGAAATAATTGAAGCTAAAAGCTGATTATTTAATAAATCACTTTGGCGCTGCTCTTTTTTAAGCTTACCTTTCTTGAGATAGAGATGTAAAAAGCTGGCAGTGAAAAACCAAAGAATAATGGGAGAAATCCAGTTGCCAAAAAATAACTTTAAGCTACGAGGAATACTGCTGGAATCACCAAAAAACCAATATAAAGCCAAAGCAGGCAACAAAACCAATAATGCCGTGATAATTAATGGAAATTTAAATGGTTGCTCAATAGGATAACTATTAGCTGAATCGCTAAGCGTGTCGTTTGTATTATTAATGTTAGCTATGCTCACGCGTGATGCTCCAAGGTATGATTAATGAAATCAATTTATCATAATGGAAGACAACAACACAGGAGAATGATTCATCCAAGTATAAGTTTAAATAAGTGTGTCTAAAAAATGTATTATTTATTCGAAAAGCTGCTATTTTATTTGCCACCTTCCTCCTTTTTCGACGTTTTGTACATCAAAAAATGTACGTCCCTTATTTCGACCAGCATCGACACTTCCTTTGGAAGATGTACTAGGGCTTATAAACTTCTTAATCTACTGTTTACACTTTTGTTATAAATTGTTTATAGAAACGTGAGGAAATTACGCTTTCCCCCCCTTAGAATTATTAAATACCTAGAGGTAAAAACTTTAGGTTATTAATTTAAATAATGAAATACCATGAATACCCCACGAAGGTAATCAGCGGTTGCACACACTATTAATCATTAGGAGATAAAAATGAGTTTAATCAAAAAATCTACAGGCATCGCTTTAGCCCTTGCTGCCGCGACTACGCTTTCAGCCTGTAGTGGAACACCTTCAAGCGAAGCTACTGCATCTGTTGCAACAGCAGAAAAACATTCCGCACATTGTCACGGCGTTAATAAATGTAAAGGCCATAATGATTGCAAGACAGCAGGAAATGCCTGTAAGGGACATGCTGCATGTAAGGGTCAAGGTTTCGTCAAAATGTCTGCAAAAGCCTGTGCTGATGTAGGTGGAACAGTTAAGTAATCTCACTTTTAACGATTTAAATTTACCACATTTATGGAGTTGGTCTAGTGCACTCAATGCTTCTTAAGAAGAATAGAGTATGAGTTAGTGCAAACTCTCTCCCTAATTCACACCCATTTTGGGTATTAAAACAAAGGACTATAATTATGAGTATTTCAAAAAAAGCAATGAGTATTGGTGCGGCATTGGCAATATCTGCAGCAGGCATGACAGCGTTGTCAACTACAGCAACTGCAGATGGCATGAAAAAGAATGTACATTGCTATGACGTCAACAAGTGTAAAGGCCACAATGATTGTAAATCAGCAGGAAATTCCTGTAAGGGACATGCTAGTTGTAAGGGTAAAGGTTTTGTAACCATGCCGGCAGCATCATGTGATCATATTGGTGGAACAACGAAAGAAGGCGGCTAATAATTTATCGGCTGTTTCTTTAAGGAAACTCTGATTAAGTCCGGTTAGAATTTAGCGCAGAAAAAACTGTCGCTATCTTTCACGAAGTGAGACGTAATGGTCATTCCCTTGCGTCGATCTTCGTGGAAAATATCGGCGGTTTTAGCAAGCTAAAAATAATTGGACTTAATCAGAGCTTCCTTAAGCTAGTTATAAACCTCAGCGAGTAAGTATCACTTGTTGAGGTTTAATCCACTAACACCTAAAATCCTAGTCAAGAAATAATTAGATAAAAACTTTCAGGAAACAATATGACACGTCCTTTTCTCGGATTTGGTTTAGGTCTGCGTACAGAACATTATCAAACTATCTTAGATAACAAACCCGATGTCGATTGGTTTGAAATCCTTAGTGAAAACTATATGGTTCCAGGCGGTAAGCCGTTAGATTTTCTAGATAAAATTCGTGCCGACTATCCGATGGTTATGCACGGTGTTTCCTTGTCCATCGGTAGCACCGATCCACTCGATAAAACTTATCTCAAGCAATTAAGACAACTTGCCACGCGTGTAGAGCCGTATTGGATATCAGATCATCTATGCTGGACTAGCGTTAATCAACACAATAGTCATGATCTGTTGCCATTACCTTACAACGAAGCAACTATCGAACATGTCGCTGAACGTATCTGCCAAGTACAAGATTATTTAGGCAGACAGCTCTTAATTGAAAACCTATCCAGCTATGTAACCTACAACGAATCAGAAATGTCCGAATGGGAATTTCTCAATGAGATAGCCCGCCGTGCAGATTGCTGGGTGCTATTGGATATTAATAATATTTTTGTCAGTGCGCATAACCACCATTTCGAGCCTATCGACTATATAAAAGGCATTGATATTGATCGAGTGATGCAATTTCATCTTGCTGGACATAGTTACAATGATTCAATGATTATTGATACCCACGATCATGATGTCTGTGATCCTGTTTGGGATTTATACGCTAAAGCGCTGCAACATTTTGGCGCAGTCAGCACTATGATCGAAAGGGATGACAATATCCCTGAATTCAACGAATTACATGACGAGCTTAAAACAGCCGAAAAGATCGCTATCGATACATTGCCTGCCAAAGCGTTAACACTTAGCCAGCCGAATATGCGTGAATCAGAAGGTGTTGCCTAATGACTTCGTTACGCGAATTGCAACAATCCTTTATGAAGCATTTACACGGTGAAGCTTCTCAACATGCAGAAGGCTCTGAACACGCTGAAGGCTCTGAAATAGTGCAGCACATTCAATCAACACCCGATGCAACAGCACAGCGACGACTTGATATCTACGCCATTGGTTATCGCCTACGTTTAAAAGAAGCTATTACTACCGATTTTGAATGCTTGCATGGTTATATTGGTGATGATTTATTTGATCAACTCATGGATAGCTATATCAATCAATATCCATCGCAACACCCTAGCTTACGTTATTTTAGCCAACATCTAGTCGAGTTACTCTCAACACAAAAACCCTTTGTGGATTATCCAGAAATAATAGAAATTGCCAAGATTGAACATGCCTTTAACCATAGCTTTGATGCCGCTGATTGCACCACGCTTAGTACTGAAGATTTAAGTAAAATAGCGGCAGAGTCATGGCCAACTTTAGAGGTGAAATTTCACGATTCAGTGCAGTTATTGCACTGCAAACATAACAGCTTCGCAATATGGAAAGCCATAACAGATGAAAATAATCCACCCGACTTAGAACCAGATAACACGACATGGCTTATATGGCGGAAAGATCTTATTAGTCGATATCGGGCATTAGACGATGCTGAAATGTATGCATTAACACGGCTTGCTGCAGGGGATAATTTTAGTGAGTTGTGTGAAGGTCTACTCGACTACTTCGAAGAAGAAAAAACTCCCTCACAAGCGGTTTATTACCTGCAAACATGGCTTAATGAAATGATGGTATGTGGTTTTTTACTGTCTTCAAAAAAACAGTACTTTTAATATGCTGAGACCTTTGCATGAAGCCCATTATCCGAGTTGATCTGACAATTGAGTAATTTTAATAAAAAAGAATCTCTCAATAGCTAAACTTTTCCTGTTTTCATCTGCAATATTTACATTTCTAAGCCATTTTCCGTATTTCTATAAATTGTTGACACAATGAGGTCATGCCTCACCATATTGTCGATGGAGTGTCATACCCCGCTTGATATTATGAGCAACACACATTAAACCAAAGCGCGCTTTGTTTCTCGCTAATCCAAGGTAGCGAGCATTCCCCATTGCATGATGGAGTTTCAATACACCAAATACTCTTT
>JALSJU010000006.1 GCA_026989145.1 Thiotrichaceae bacterium | reverse complement strand
TTTTGACCAATAAAAATATTAGTCAGGAATGATTTAGTCGTCTAGATTGTCTAGAGCCTTTTGGAAACGATTTGCGTGTGAACGCTCCGCTTTTCCTAAGGTTTCAAACCAATCAGCAATCTCATCAAATCCTTCTTCACGAGCCGCTTTAGTCATACCTGGGTACATATCTGTGTACTCATGCGTTTCACCAGCGATAGCTGACTTTAAGTTATCAGAAGTAGCGCCGATTGGTAAACCCGTTGCTGGATCACCAGTCTCTTCTAAATACTCTAAGTGTCCGTGAGCGTGGCCAGTTTCGCCTTCTGCTGTTGAACGGAATACAGATGCAACGTCGTTGTATCCTTCTACGTCAGCTTTTGCTGCAAAGTATAGGTAGCGACGGTTTGCCTGTGATTCACCTGCAAAAGCATCTTTTAAGTTTTGCTCAGTTTTTGATCCTGCTAGAGACATAATTTTTCTCCTTTGTTATTTATGTTGATTCTAATAAAACTCCCACGAGTAAAAATAATACTATTGGGGATGCTGAATATAGGCGCATTGTAACGATAGGTCTAATTAAATAATTAGAACGCTTTGATGTATAAAAGCGATTGATTGTGCTAGTGCTACTTATTTAAAGCAGACGCTAAGGTGGGATATTTTAAGGTGATTGCTAAGATATTTAACATCTTGTCATTTTTAATACGGCGAGATTCTTTTAAGTAAGAAACCATGCCTTCACTTAATGCTTCTTCAGCTTCTTTCATAGAAATTTGTGGCGGGCGAGGTAGTTTCGCATAATCAGCAACCTGATTAAAATAATCAGTCATTGAGCTTGGGTTGCCATCGGTAATATTGATGATTTGATTGCTCTGCTCGCAATGCATCGCGGCTTTACAAGCTTGAGCTAAGTCATCCGCATGAATACGGTTTGTCCAGCCTGCTTCTTTACTATTCACAACCGCAAGCCCCTTTTTTAAGCGAGATAGCGGCAAACGGTCTTGTGCATAAATGCCAGGTACACGCAGAATCATATATTCTTTATTGTGTTGTTTAGCCCAACTTTGGAGTGATTGCTCTGCCGATAAACGACGATGAGCACGGTCTACTTTTGGACGGGGTGGCGTATTCTCATCAATCCACTCGCCTTTGCTGTCACCATAAACACCTGTGGTACTAATGAGTACAATGCGATTTGGTTGATCTGCAATAATTTTTAGAAAGTTTGCAAGGCGAGGATCGGTTTTACCTATTGAAGGTGGAGGCGCAAAGTAAAAAATGTATGTATCATTAAATTGGTTATTGGAAAAATGATACGGCTTATCAAGGTCTATTTGAGTTGCTTGAATATTTGCTTGTTCACAAGCGAGCTTTGATGCCTCACTTTGTACAATACCTTGTATATTGCCTTGAGTAGAAGCCCACCCCCCCTGTTTTTCGCTATTTTGTAGGGGGCTTTGATTATTGTATAAAGCCGATGCACGCTGACCAATATCGCCACAACCAATAATCCAAATGTTCATTGCTGTCTCTAACACTTATTATAAAACAACACTTAAAGTACGACTAAGTTATCGCGATGGATAATTTCAGCCTCACCCGCATAGCCTAAAATATTACTAATTTGATTACTGGGTGTTTTGTAGAGTTGGCAAACTTCGTTGCGAGAATAGTTGACAACACCGCGTGCGATAACTTCTCCATTGGTATTTTTGCAATCTACTACATCGCCACGGTCAAATTTTCCTTCCGATTTTTCAATACCAACAGGCAGTAAGCTTGTGCCATTTTTTTGGATGGCTAGGCTTGCACCTTGATCTAAGTAGAGTACGCCACACACCTGAACTTGCCCTGCAATCCATTGTTTGCGTGCCGTGATTTGTGTGTGCTCGGGCTTTAAAAGCGTACCAACTTCTTCGCCTTGAGCTAAGCGTTGCAATACTTTCTCTTCTCTGCCTGACGCGATCACTGTGGCGCAACCTGAATGCGCAGCACGTTTTGCAGCAGTGAGTTTTGTACCCATGCCGCCACTGCCTAAACTTGTAGAAATGTCGCCTACAAATTTGAGCAAGTCAGCATTATTGGCGGAGTCTTCGCTAATGAGTTTTGCATCAGTATTATGGCGCGGGTCTTTATCAAACAGACCTTCTTGATCGGTCAATATTACTAATAAATCTGCTTCAATAAGGTTAGCCGCAAGTGCCGCGAGCGTGTCATTATCGCCAAGGCGCATTTCTTCTAAGGCAACCGTATCGTTTTCATTAATAATGGGAAGTGCTTTAAATTTGAGTAAGGCGCGTAAGGTGTTGCGCGCATTGAGGTAGCGCTTGCGATTGCTAATGTCATCATGCGTTAGCAATATTTGGGCGGCTTGAATACCGTGCTTTTTAAATTGATTTTCGTAAGCTTCGATTAAACCGGTTTGCCCAATTGCGGCAGCGGCTTGTAGCTCGGCAAGTTCTGTTGGGCGTTTGCTCCAACCCATACGGCTCATGCCTTCGGCGACTGAACCTGATGAGACAAGGATTATTTCGATGCCTTGTTTGCGCAAGCCTGCAATTTGCTCGCTCCAATCTTTAATCGCGGCATAGTCTAGGCCTTTACCATCTTTGGTAAGCAATGCGCTACCGATTTTTATGACCCAGCGCTTTGCCTCTTTTGTATATTGTGCCCTACTCACTTGCCTTTTTTTCTTGCTGTTGTTTTTGTTCTTCTAAATAGACGGCATCGTCCATGCTACGCATAATTTCTTTGGTAAGCTCTTTGGTATTTAAGCCTGTTGCCGCTGAAATCATAAATACTTTACCTTTCCAGTTAAGGCGTTTAACAATGTCATCACAATGTGCTTTTTGCTCATCTGCAGGTAGCAGGTCTATTTTATTTAATACTAACCAGCGCTCACGTTGACCTAGCTCATCACTAAATTTTTGTAGTTCTTTTTCGATGACTTTTACTGACTCTACAGGGTCTTCGGCTTCATCCATGGGTGCAACATCGACAAGATGCAATAACAAGCTTGTGCGCGATAAATGCTTGAGAAATTGGATGCCCAAACCAGCTCCTTCTGCCGCCCCTTCGATAATCCCTGGTATATCCGCAATAACAAAACTTTGGTACGAATCAACTTTAACAACGCCAAGATTAGGGTAAAGCGTGGTAAAAGGATAATTAGCAACTTTAGGGTGGGCAGATGATACGGTACTAATAAGGGTAGACTTACCTGCATTGGGTAAGCCGAGCAAACCTACATCGGCCAGTACTTTCATTTCTAAACGTAGGGTACGTGTCTCACCTTCTGAACCAGGCTTTGATTGACGAGGTGCGCGGTTGACGGAGCTTTTATAACGTAAGTTGCCTAAGCCGTGATAACCGCCCTGTACAACCTTGATCATTTCTTCATCTTTGGTCAAATCACCAATAAGCTCGCCAGTCTCTTCAACGTAGACCATTGTGCCGATAGGGACTTGAACAATTTTATCTTCGCCTTTTGCACCGGTCATATTGCGGCTAAAGCCATTTGCTCCACGACCTGCCTCATAAAAGCGTACATGACGAAAATCAGCCAATGTATTCAAACCTTTATTGGCTTGCAAGAAAACACAACCACCGTCACCACCGTCGCCACCATCTGGTCCGCCGTATTCGATGTATTTTTCACGTCTAAAGCTGACACAGCCATTTCCGCCATCACCGGCTTTTACTGAGATTACAACTTCGTCTACAAATTTCATGGCTTTATATTATCACTAAAGGGGGGTGTATAAAAATACAGGCAATAAAAAAGCCCCGACTAAGCGGGGCTTTTTTAAATATGTTCTTAAGGAAAGACTGATTAAGTCGATTAGAATTAAGCGTAGAAAAAACTGTCGCTATTTTTCATGAAGTGAGACGTAATAGTCATTCTATTGCGCCGATCTTCGTGGAAAATATCGGCAGTTTTAGCAAGCTTAAAATAATTGGACTTGATCAGTGTTTCCTTAAATGAACGAGTAAGCTTATGCCGCTTGGATGCTTACATATTTACGGTTCTTAGGGCCTTTTACTTCAAAAACCACAACACCGTCAGCTTTTGCAAATAAAGTATGGTCTCTACCTAAACCTACGTTAGTACCGGCGTGGAATTTAGTGCCACGTTGACGAACTAGGATATTACCTGCAAGAACTTCTTGACCACCAAAGCGTTTAACACCAAGACGTTTTGATACTGAATCACGACCGTTTCGTGTACTACCCGCTGCTTTCTTATGTGCCATTTTAGTAACCTCTGTAACAGGTTATGAGTATTTAGTCTCTCACAACCATAATGTATTTGTTTAAGCCGCGAAATTCTACAAGTAGTTAATGCTTTAGTCAAACCTTAAATTGCGTGTTAATCACTCTTTTTAAGGTAAAACCTTAACTTGCCGATATACTGTCCATATTAAGGTAAATAATCTTGACACTTACCGTGCATCTACCTAGCATTCGGCGTTCATTTAAAAGATTCGTTGCGCGTGGATTATAAAACAATACAAGCACTTGTAAGCTCAGATATGAAAGCCGTTGATGATTTAATTCAGCGCCGCCTTCAATCCGATGTTGTACTGGTCAACCAACTAAGTACTTATATTATTAATAGCGGTGGCAAAAGGCTAAGACCTATGCTTGCATTGTTGATGGCGCGCGCTTGTGGTTACCAGGGTGAGCAACACGTTGATATTGCTACAATTGTAGAATTTATTCATACCGCAACTTTATTGCATGATGATGTAGTTGATGAATCTGATATGCGCCGTGGCAAAGAAACAGCTAACAATGTTTGGGGTAATCAAGCCGCTGTATTGGTTGGTGACTTTCTTTATTCGCGCTCATTTGAAATGATGGTTGATGTGAATGAAATGCGCGTTATGCAAATTATGGCAAGCACAACAAACATTATTGCCGAAGGTGAAGTTCTCCAGCTTTTAAATGTGAATGATGCAGATACGGATGAAGCGCGTTATCTTGAAGTGATCTATTCAAAAACTGCTAAATTATTTGAAGCTGCTTGTCAGCTTGGTGCGGTACTTTCTGGTTTATCAACTAAAGAAGAAAAAGCAATTGCAGCATATGGAACACATTTAGGCACGGCATTTCAGTTGGTTGATGATATTTTAGATTACAGTGCTGATAGCGAAGCAATGGGTAAAAATGTGGGTGATGATTTAGCTGAAGGCAAACCAACTTTGCCATTAATCTATGCTTTAAAAATATCAGAAGAAAATAATGAAGCAGAAGATGCGGCTTTAATTCGTCAAGCAATAGAAGAAGGTGGTTTAGAGCACATTGATGCAGTAATGCAGACTATTGAAAAGACGAAATCCCTTGAATATACCCAAAGTGTTGCAATAAAAGAGACAAAGTTAGCAATTACTAGTTTAGAATTTCTGCCTGACAGTGATTTTAAGACGGCATTGATCAATTTAGCAGATTTCTCGGTTGCCAGAACGGCTTAAAAGCGTTTTTTATATAACCACCCCCCTTATATGGTCTCCTCCATTTTTGCAAAACAATATTCAACATATTTAGACAGGGATAGATTTGCTTCCTTATATTCGGCTTCTCATTAGGATTACTATCCTGAGCCTTGATGAAGTCTGCACAGTTTGTCCTTTACTGTTTTATGGATTATTACATCCGTAGGGGGGTACAGGTTCTCAAACTGTCGGTCTTACCTATTATGTCATCGTGTTGTCTATTATCTCTCGCAAAATCGTGGTGGGTACTTCTTTTCTACTTCTCTTCTTTAAATCGTTATTTTATCTCTTTAAATAGCATGATTCTCTTGATAAGGCTTACCACTTACCGTAACAGCCCACGCTATTCTTGCCAGTTTATTGGCTAGAGCAACGGTGGCTTTGTTTCTGCCACGCTTTTCAACCAATCGTGTCACCCAGACATTGAGTGCATCATCTTTTTTATGCGCATGGTTTACCACCGAGCGCGCTCCATTGACCAGCATCTTTCGCAGGTATTTATCGCCCCGCTTGCTGATACCGAGCAAGACAGTTTTCCCGCCTGTGCTATGTTGCCTTGGTACGACACCTACAGAGGCGGCAGCATCTCGACTTTTGGCAAAGGATCTTCCATCGCCTATGACGCTGTAGTAGCTACTGGCTACCAATGTGGCAAACCCAGGGATCGTTTGTAATAGCTCTATCTCTTTATGCTCATCGGCGGCTTCTTTAATTAATTTCCCAAGATCTTCAACCATTTTGTCTAGCTGTTGAAAGTGGATGTATCTAAGTGCCAGTGCATCTCTAAAGGTGTGGGTTAGTCCGTTTTCCGCATCCTCTAACACGCTCGGCAAGCCTTTTCTAACCGACAATATACCTTGATTGAAGATGATGCCAAATTCTGCCAATAACCCGCGTATCTGGTTGCTGAGTGCCGTTCTATCGCCAACAGCACTCTCTCGTAGTCGGTGCAGTGCTTGGATACTTTGTTGCTCAACTGTTTTGGGAGTCACTTCTCGTAGCTCCGGTACACGACTTGCCTCAGCTATGGCTAGTGCATCGTTATAGTCATTCTTGTTTCCTCTTACGAACGCTTTTACATGCTGGGCAGGGAGTAGTTTTACCTTATGCCCAAGCTTTGTTAGTTCGCGTTGCCAATAGTAGGAACTGGCACAACCTTCCATGGCGAT
>JALSJU010000005.1 GCA_026989145.1 Thiotrichaceae bacterium | reverse complement strand
GCTGAATCAATGGGACAAAGACTTGCCACTGTAAAGAGTAACGCAGCAAAAATTACACTTCTGTGCCATCTTCATTCCATGCTCTGCTAGTTCGACCCGTCTCATTACCTGCAGTATCGTAAGTGATCTCTAGGCTCGTTTGCTTCTGCCCGTTGGTATAGTAAGTATAAACACGAGTGCTTTTTACTGACCCATCGGCATAATGATCGGTTCGTGTTTCTTTGGTTTTTTTCTCATTTGGGTCATATTCATATGAGTATCCATAATCATGTCCATCTGCGTAGGTATATATCCAACTGTAAGTTTTATCATTGCCATTTGCGTAGTAACTATACGTATAAGCAGTACCAGAACCGTCTGCATTAGTATAACTATCCGTTAGTCTTTTACCTTGTTCATTATAAATGTAATGCCTTTGGTAGGTGACTTCATTTGCTGAATTATAGTCATAACGGTCTTGGGATTGCTTATTACCATTGCTGTGATAAACAGTATCTACTTTACCGTGAGTACCATCAGATTTGCTCCAATTATCTGAGAGTACCTTTCCTGCTGTATTGTAGGTATATAGATTAGTCGTGATTACGCCTTCGCTGTTTGTTGCGATTTGTTTAATAATTTTACCTTGGTCATTGTAGTTACGAACTTGAATACTCTCTACAGACCCATCGGCATAATGATAAGTTAATGTTTCTTTTATTTTTTTCTCATTTAGATCATATTCATACAAGTAAACCCTATCCTTACCATCTGCATATGTTTTTGTATAAGTCTCATTTTTTTTCTTATTATCTAAGTAACTATAAGTATATGCGTAAGTGGTGCCATTAAGAGAAGAGCGTGAGTCAGTTAAGGTTTTACCTTGTTCATTATAGGTGTAGTGCCTTTGGTAGATAACTTCATCAGCTGAGTTATAAGTGAAGCTATCTTGCGATTTTACCTTACCATTGCTGTGATAAACTGTTAATTTCTTGCCGCTCGTGCCATCACTTTTAGTCCAAGTATTAGAAAGTACCTTACCGCCTGCATTGTATGTGTTCAGCTCAGTTGTTGTAACACCTTCGCTGTTTGTTTCTATTTTTTTAGTAATTTTACCTTGGCTATCGTAGTCATAAACTCGTGTACTTTTTACTGACCCGTCAGTGTAATGATAGGTGAGTGTTTCTTTGGTTTTCTTCTTATTCGTATCGTATTGGTAAAGGTATACATAATCAGACCCATCAGAAGATAAGTATTTCGTACTGCTTGATTTTTTATTGCCGTTATCATAGTAGCTATATGCATCATCGCGACCAGAGCCATTTTCGTTAGTATAACTATCAGTCAGTACCTTACCTTGTTCATTATAAGTGTAATGCCTTTGGTAGGTAACTTCATCAGCAGAGTTATAAGTAAAGCTAGCCTCAGATTTCTTTTTACCATTGCTGTGATACGTCGTTAAGGTTTTACTGCTAGTTCCATCACTTTTAGCGGTAATTTTTGACAATATATTACCTTCAGAGTTGTAGCTGTAAGTACGAGTTACCTTAATTCCATTAGTACCTGTTTCTACTGTGCTAATTACTTTTTCTCGACCATTAATGTACGCATATTCTGCGGTACTTTTTACTGTTTTATCCGCATTGTAGTCCGTAATTATTCCTTTTAATTTTTTCCCGCTGGTATCGTATTCACTCAGGGAAATACTGCTTTTGCCATTTGCATAGATCCGTTCTAAAGTTGCAGACTTTTTATTACCGTTTTTGTAGTATGTGTAAGTATCAGCGTATGCAGTACCACCTGTATAGGAATAGTTATTTGTTAATGGTTTTCCTTGTTCGTTATTGGTTCGGTGTCCCTGATTAGTAATTTCATCATCAGCATTATACGAAAAATAAACTTTAGATTTAATTTCACCATTTTTGAAATAAGTGGTATCTGTTTTACCATGTGCGCCATCACTTTTAAGCCAAGTGACCTTTACAACTTTATCATCAGCATTATATGAGTTACGAGTCTCTATGAATGTGCCATCAGGGCGAATATCCCTTTTCTTTGTAATATTTCCGTTAAGGTCGAAGGAAAGTAAACGACGACTTTTTTCAACACCATCTTTATCAAAGTAGACAATCGTAGAGCTTTTCTCCCCTTTTTTATTATAAGTATGCGTGCCTTTCGTGCTAGTCCCGTTTTTGTTGGTTTGAGTACTACTAATTACACGCCCTTCACTATCATATTCATAAGCACCAGACCTACCATATACCGGATCTAAACAGGTTTAAGCGGGTAACTTCTCAGCCTTTTCGCGACTAAAATAAAACACCAGCTCCCCTGAGTCAGAATTTTTTAATGTCAGCGGCTCTATATTCGGTTTTGAAGCTGAATAAACATCTTCTCTGATGGTTATATCGCTGCCTTTGATTTCTACTAAAAGTGTACTATTAGAAACATTGACTTTTGAATACTTTTTAGAAATCACCAGCGTTTCTTCATCTAAAAAGAGATATTTTTCAACGCGGTCAGCACAGACTCTGTAAAAAGGTCTATTAATTAAACTGTTAGAATTTGTTTTTGGATCTACGCTAGGATTAGTATTTGGAGTAGGATTTGAAGGTGGTGTTTTTGTGTCACCACCTGACCCTCCGCACGCAGTGAGTATCGAAACGGAAAGAGCCGTTAATAAAATACTTTTTGCAAGTGTTGCTGGAGATGCTTTCATTGAATTGAGCCTTATAATTTTTATAATTTGTAGCAATAGTAATTTATAAGCCTAATAAATTCAAAAAATAGCGATAAAAGGTTGAGATTTGCTTGGGCTACTCGTCATAATGATAAATAGGTTAACAATACCCCCCCCAACCAACTACAAAGAAATTGTATGATAACCAATCACCCCTCAAAAACATTAATCCTCGGCGGTGCGCGCTCGGGTAAAAGCCGTTATGCCGAAGAGTTGGCCGTTGCTAGTGACAAAGCTTTAGTCTATATCGCTACTGCTACGGTGTTTGATGATGAAATGCAGCAACGGGTTAAACAACACAAAAAAGATCGTCAATTTCAACATTGGAAAACCGTAGAAGAACCACTCGCCCTAGCGAAAGCGATACAACGGCACGACAATACCGATACCATTATCTTGGTTGATTGCTTAACCCTGTGGCTAAATAATTTATTCGCTGAGCAAGATCAAACCCGCTTAGCCACTGAACTTAGCGCATTGCTTGAGTGCTTAGATACGACACAAGGTAGTTTGATTTTCGTTAGTAATGAAGTCGGTCAAGGTATCGTTCCTCTCGGGGAATTGAGTCGGCAGTTTGTGGATGAGTCAGGTCGCTTACATCAGCAACTCGCACAGCAGGTTGACCGCGTGGTTTTAATGGTTGCAGGCTTACCGCTGGTGGTGAAGGAGTAATCACCTTATCACTTTGGCATGCTGGGTTTTAACTGAACTCTCTTGGCAATAAAGACACTAATAGAGACCCTCTTCTACAAACCTTGGAGCAATCATGTCAAAATCATTGGTAAAATCGACATTAATCAGCGGTCTTTTAGTAACCGCTATGTTTTCTAGTATTTTGCATGCCGACCAGCTGAGCAACAACACCGCTGAAATCCTCAGCTCACCGCCACCATTACCGCCGATACCGGAAGAATATATGCCGATGAGGTCACCCCAGTCATTACAAGCGGTCTTTAAAAAAATGGATAAAAATAACGATGAGCGAATCTCCTTTGATGAGCAAATCAGCTATCAGCAAGCGCAAAAGGAAAAACGTAAGCTTGAAGAGTTCAAACGCATCATCAAAGAATGCGATAAAGACAATAACGGCGTTATTAGTGATAAAGAATTTTCAGCCGAACAAGCGCTGTTTGGGATGATGCCGAGCGAACCAACCACACAGCATAATAAATGCATGTTACCCCCGTTTGCGCGCGACATTATGGACTTTGATGAAGATGGAATTTTAACCATTGCAGAGGTTAAGAGAGCGATAATGAGTGATAAGCCACCAACACCCAAAGCCAAACGAAAAATAGAAAATAAATTACAACAGATGGAAGTTAAGCAAAAAACCAAGCAGTTTGAAAAGTGTGATATTAATAAAGATCAGCTACTCAGCCTACGTGAAGCATTTGCCGCTAACTGCCGTATTACAAACTCAACGGAAGATTATGATGCCCATGATACCAATCTTGATAACTACCTTAGCGTTGAAGAGATCGGTAAAAAGGTACAATCAGCTATTCCAGAAAATGATGTTCCTCCCGAAATACTAAAAAGCATGAGTCCATTAGATCGCTTAGAAATGCGTTTTTTCCAATGCGATAAAAATAGTGACGAGCGACTAGACAAAGACGAAACACGTAGTAAATCTTGTCATGTAGAGCCACAATTATTTTCTAAAGCAGACCGCAACCAAGACAATACGATTGAGCAATCTGAAATGCGCCGTTTACGCATGCAGCAAAGCTTTGATCGAAATGATAAAAACCACGATGGTTTTTTGGATAAAACTGAATTTAAACCTGAGATGGTTTGGTAGCCAGTGCGATGCAAAGTTCCACTGACCCAAATCCACACTTAGAAAAGCGAAATAAAGTGCATGTAATTGGTTTCACATTTTAGTTTACACAGTATATTCAAGAAATCTTAGCTTCACCCGTAGGTTAAGCGGGCATTTGTTGGATATGCGATGGAATCAGGTACTTGTGCTATATTCGTGTTTCTAAGTGTGGATTTGGGTTGTAGATTAGTGCGAGTTAACGAAGTCCGACAAATAAATCAAGTTGGGCTTCATTCCTCAACGCTAACCTACAGCAGCTTAAATATTTTAATGTGGTGTTTTTACAACAAATTATTGCTCAATCAAAAACCTTTGCTATAATTAGAAATAACTAAAACGCGTAACTGACTGTTATTTGGTATTGAAACTGTTTTATAAACAGACTGCCAAAGGTCAAGACCCCCAGAAAAATAACGCGCGAACAAAAGGATTTTAAAAATGTTATCAAGAAAACTATCGATTTTTCTAACCAGCCTGACCCTGTTATTTACCGCTTCAGCTTGGGCAGCACCTGCCAAAATATTGCCTTTGGGTGATTCTATTACTAGTGATGGTAACGATGCATACCGTAATGAACTTAAAGACCAACTAGTCGCTGCAGGCTATGACTTTGAATTTGTAGGCACCCAATCCGATGGTGCCGGTAACCACGAAGGGCATTCTGGTTGGGAAACTAATCATATTCTTAATCATACACCTGATAATTTAACTACTTGGCTACAAGACTACGATGTTGACGTTGCGCTTATTCATCTTGGAACGAATGATATTATAAACCGGCTATCAAATGCGGGAATTACAGATACAACCCCAACTACAAACGCACAACAAACCCGTACAGAACTCGAAGAAATTCTTACTAAAATTAAAGAAAAAAATAATGCTGCGAGTATCTTTGTTGCAAAGATATTGCCTCTTGGAACAATAAAAGATGCAAATGGTAACTACACGCCTACTCCTCCAAATTTAGCCAATGATTACTCTGCACCCTTTAATAACTTATTAACCCAAACTTGGGCAGGTGATAAAGCTGTATCGCTTGTTGATCAATATGGCGCAGGTTTTACAGCTTCAAATATGGGACCTCTTTTAATTCATCCCAATACATCTGGCGAAGAACTAATGGCTAAAACATGGTTTTATGCCTTAAAAGCAGCTCATGTTTTGCCACCCGTATTAACGCTAACACCCTCTGCGACATCAACATCAGGGGCCTATGTTTTTATTACTTTCTCTTCCAAATCAACAGGCGCTATAAACTATTCAACAAGCTCTCAAGGCATTTGTGCGGTCGATCCTATCCTTGGGGATGTGACTCCTCAGGCGGCAGGTACTTGTATCATAAAGGCTAGCCAAGCGGGAGATAATAGCTATGCTCCTACAAGTAAAACTGTTTCTATCACAGTAACAGAGGTTGATCACACGGTTAGTTTTGATGGCTCTACACCTAGCAATAAAACCTTTGGGGATGATCCTTTCACCGTAGTTGCAAATAGCTTTACCAATACAGCTTCCCCAATAAGTACAGGTTTGCAGGTTAATATATCAGTAAGACCCACGAGTACAACGATTTGTACAATTGATGCAAATAATAAAGTCACCATCCTTAAAGCAGGTGATTGTGAATTATTCGCAAAAGCCGGTGGAGTGGCAGGTACAGGCACCAATCGAGTAATCTATAAAACCTACCCAGATACAAGCACAAACTACCCTCTTCATCCGATAGACATTGCTAAAGCAGAACAAACCATCTCTTTTGACAGCAATGTACCCAGTTCTATTACTTTTGGCACTGCACCCTTTGAAACTACAGCGACCAGTTTTAATACAAAAACGCCACCCGTTGCTACCGGTTTACCAGTAACTATAGGTACAACCACGCAAAATGTTTGTACCTATGACACTGCTACTAAAAAGCTCACCATCAAATCTGCGGGCACTTGTACGCTAAAAGCTGCACAATCGGGTGATGATAACTACAACAAAGCGGAAACAATTACCCAAGATATTAAGGTTGTTACAACACCGCAAACCATCACCTTCCCTGCTATCCCTGATAAGATATTTGGAGACGCGCCATTTGATTTAAACGCAACTGCATCATCGGGGCTTGACGTTACTTATATTTCAACCACCACCAATATATGTTCGGTTTCAGGTAAAACGGTTACTTTGCATAAAGTTGGTCATTGTGAAATTATTGCGAGCGCGGGCAGCTCAACGGTTTCAAGCGTGAGTGCAACGAGAGAGTTTGAGGTTAAACCCAATGCTGAACAAAATACCTACGATACGGTAGTCAATATTCTAAACGGCAATAGCAATGCAGCCACAACCGCTACACAGCTAAAAGCAATTGGTCTAAAGAATCTCAATCCAAACTTTGATTACACGGAAGCATTAAAAAAAGGTAATTACAAAAATAAATCAAA
>JALSJU010000004.1 GCA_026989145.1 Thiotrichaceae bacterium | reverse complement strand
GTGGGAGAGAAGTTTAGGTCATCAGATGATGAAACCATGTATGACCGCATAGTTAAAATGCTACAAAAAGACTACCAAGGTAAGAACCGCATCGTCGGTGGAACTATTGATATTGGTGCGAATGAAAAGCAGTAAAGTGTTTTGTACTACCTAAATAGGACAGGTAAGAATGAGTAAAATTATAAATATTATTTTAGAAGTAGTTGGTTTTATAATGCTAATCTCAGCAATTACGCCTTCATTGTTTGGCAATCAAACACCCACGGCGGTATTTGGAGCGGTGTTGGTCATTTATAGCTTATCAAGAAAAGTAATTTCTAAGTTAAATAATGATATAACTAAATCATAGTAATTAACTTAGGTGTTACTAGTAAAAAGCCCGATTCGTCGGGCTTTTTTGTACCTGCAAAAATATAAACATTACCACGAAGGACACGAAGCTCACGAAGAAAAACAACAAAGGCTTTACCCTTCGTGTCCTTCGTGTCCTTCGTGGTAATCTAAAATCCTATGAAAGTGGTGCCTTCTAGCAAAGTAATAAAAGTTTTCCAAGCAGTTAAGTTGCTGTTAAGCCGAGCTGTGCGAGAATCTCACTTCTTATCAAACAATAATAACGATGAGAGCTACGAGGAAAAGTAGTAAGAGCTAAAAACAATAATAAAAAAGCTCTAAAAATAATTAAAATAATGGAGAAGCAAACAAAATGCTTATTTTAACAAGACGTGTTGGTGAAACACTGATGATTGGTGATGATGTGAGTATCACTGTCTTGGGTGTGAAAGGTAATCAAGTCCGCATTGGGATCGATGCGCCTAGAGAAGTGGCTGTTCACCGTGAAGAAATTTACAAAAAAATCAATGCGGCAGAATTAAAGCTGGTTGAACCAGAGCAGAGCGCTGGCTAAACTCTAAAAAAATACGTCCACGAAAAGACACGAAAGAAAGATGAATATTTTGTGCTTTTTCGTGGGCGAGATTATTCTCAAGTAACCCTTCATTTTAATCATTGCAAGAAGTGCTAAGTCATAACCTTGGTACTTTTCGATGTGCCTAAAATAAGCATATCAAGCTGGGCGTTGTGCGAATAAGCTGACCTTTATAGTAAAGCTTGTTGAGTCAGAGCAGGGGGCTGGCTAAGCAACTACAGGCTTAAACAATCACTCCTTAAAAAAATACGTCCACGAAAAACACGCAAAGGCACGAAAACAAGACGACAATTTCGTGTTTTTTCGTGCCTTTCGTGGACAAGTTTTTTCTTTGGGTAAGGATCTAATTTTTTAAATAAATAGTGCTTAGGTTATTACCTTAGCGCCGTTTGGTGTGCCTAAAATAAGTACATCAGCTGGGCGTTGTGCAAACAAGCCAACCGTCACTACCCCAGGTAGTTGGTTGAAGTGTTCTTCCATCTTTACGGGTTCCATAATTTCAAGCCCACGGATATCCAAAATAATATTGCCGTTGTCGGTGGTGAAGCCTTCTCGTAGCTCGGGGATTCCGCCCATTTTTACAATCTCTCGAGCGATAAAACTACGTGCCATCGGGATGACTTCTACGGGCAGTGGAAATTTACCCATCACATCAACCAGCTTAGTTTCATCGGCAATACAGATAAACTTATCACTCGCGCCTGCAACAATTTTCTCACGGGTTAATGCACCGCCGCCGCCTTTGATGAGGTTTAAGTGCTTGTCTGACTCGTCCGCGCCATCAACATAAATTGAAAGTTGCCCCGCGTTATTCAAATCCATTACAGGGATGCCATGGATTTTTAGGCGGTCTTCACTGGCGACCGAACTAGCTACAGTACCATCAATTTTGTTTTTTACGGTGGCGAGTAAATCAATAAAGTGGTTGGCAGTTGAGCCTGTACCAATGCCAACAATCATGCCAGATTCTACATATTCTAATGCCGCTTGTGCCGCTGCAATTTTCATTTCATCTTGTGTCATAAAAAACTCCTTCTAATTTTGTGTGCTTCGATGGCGCAATCATACCGAATTGTGCGCTTAATTTCTTGCACCTTTTGCGTACAGCGAATACAGTTCGTCCCATGACAAATAAGTTGATAGAAAAAATACTCACGGCGCGTGTTTATGACGTTGCTGATGAGACACCCTTAGAGCTGGCAAAGTCTTTATCCAAACGCTATGAGAACAGCATTCACTTTAAACGTGAAGATTTGCAGCCGGTATTCTCGTTTAAATTACGCGGTGCGTTTAACTGCATGTTTCAACTCAGTGATGCAGAAAAAGCGCGTGGTGTGGTGGCGGCATCCGCAGGTAATCATGCACAAGGTGTGGCAATTTCGGGTCAAAAGCTGGGCATAAAAACCACCATCGTGATGCCAACAATTACGCCGGATATTAAAGTAAAAGGCGTCGAGTCATTTGGTGGTAATGCGGTACTTGTCGGTGATAATTTTGATGAAGCCTACGCGCATGCGATGGAGTTATCAGAAAAACAAGGCATGAGCTTTGTACACCCGTTTGATAATTTAGATGTGATTGCAGGGCAAGGCACTATTGGCATGGAGTTACTGCGTCAGCACCCAGAGCCGATTGATGTGATATTCGTAGCAGTAGGCGGTGGCGGGCTGATTTCAGGCATCGCTAGTTATATTAAATATCTCAGTCCTAGTACAACGATCATTGGTGTGGAGCACGAAGAAGCCTCTAGTATGACCCGCTCATTTAAAAAAGGGGAGTTGGTCGAGCTGGAAAGTATTGGTACGTTTGCCGATGGAGCAGCCGTGCGCAAGGCTGGCGTGAATACTTTTACAATCGCTCAAAAAGTGGTTGATGAAATGATTACCGTATCAACCGATGAAACCTGTGCGGCGATAAAAGATGTATTCGAAGATACCCGCACCATGTTAGAACCCGCAGGCGCGTTAGCCACCGCAGGGCTGAAGAAATATGTAAGCGAACATCAGCTTAAAAATAAGCAATTAATTTCCATCACCAGCGGTGCGAATATCAACTTTGATCGGCTACGTCATGTGGCTGAGCGTGCTGAGTTAGGCGAAAAACGCGAAGCAATTCTGGGTGTGACGATTCCTGAGCGGCCGAATTCGTTTAAACATTTTTGCGAGGCAATCGGCAACCGAGCAATCACCGAATTTAATTATCGTTATTCAGATGCGGTGGATGCTCAAGTTTTTACTGGCGTAAAACTAAGCAACGGTGATGATGAAAAGAATCTGTTGGTTAATGATCTCAATGAAAAAGGTTATGATGTTATTGATCTTACAGACAATGAATTAGCCAAAGTACACCTGCGTTTTATGGTGGGCGGGCATGCCCAAGCCGTTGAAAATGAAGTGCTTTACCGTTTCCGTTTTCCTGAAAGGCCTGGCGCGTTGTTGCACTTTTTGAATAATCTCGGTGGCAATTGGAATATTAGTTTGTTTCACTACCGCAACCACGGCTCAGACTTTGGTCGGGTATTAATCGGCATGCAAGTTGCGTCAGAAGAGCGCGAGCAGTTTTGTTCGTTTTTAGAAAACTTGGGCTATGAGTTTTTTGAAGAAACTGACAACCCTGCTTACCAGAGTTTTTTGCGGTAAGATGAGGCCTGTTCACGCGTTATTTAAAGTACCTCCTACTCCACCTTCGTACTGGGGTAAGGCGCAGCTAACATGGCTGTGGCTACCGGCTATTATTGCGTTGTTGTTGGTTTTTGTAACGGCATTGCTGTTACACATTAATCGCACGGATTATGTGAGTTTTCAAACAGAGGCTTTTTTGTTCATCAATCACGCCCTCAAAACGGATTCTAACTTTTGGTTAAATGTCACCCAGCTTGGTGATGCCATGATTTTGTTCCCATTATTGTCTTTTTTGATTCCACGTTATCCCCAGTTATGGGCGGCGTTGTTTGGTGCTGTGCCATTGTCAGCAGTGTTATCGCACGCTGGGAAAACCTTTTTTAGCACGCCAAGGCCAGCGGCGGTGCTTGATCAGCAATCATTCACGATTTTAGGGGATACGTTAACGGCGCATAATAGTTTGCCTTCAGGTCATACCATTACGATATTTGCCGCAGTAACGGTGGTGTTAGCTGTGTTGTTGTCACAGCCCGAGAAAAAGCATCATTACTTTTGGTTGCTGATGGGTGTGTTCGTAGCCTTTTTTATTGGCATATCGCGTGTTGCGGTAGGCGCACATTGGCCACTTGATGTTGCTTTGGGGGCGGTGCTGGGCTATCTAGGTGGATTGAGTGGCGTGGTACTGACGCAGCGATATTCAGCGTGGTGGAGATGGCTTGAGTTACCAAAGTATCGTTTTATCAGCAGTATTATTTTGTTGGTTTTTGTTGTAGCAGTGGTATATCACTTTAGTGACCCTGATTACGCGGGGTTAGTGATTCTTTGGCCATCTGCCATTTTGGGTGGTTTTATGTCGTTATTTCTTTTGTTACAAAACACGCCAGATAAGCTAACAAGAGGTCGTCATGAGCAGTGATAATAAACATGCTTGGGCATTAAGCATTAGCCAGTTTGTATTGTTAATCACACTGCTCAATTTAATCATTTTTCATGTGCCACTTTATCAGTTCGTGAGTGATAACCTGCCGTTGGATTCGCTACAAGGTGTGACAACTTTGCTAAGCGTGTTAGCGATTATCTTTTTAGTTAGCCTATTTTTATTTTCAGTAGTCGCGCTGGTTTTACCTTTTTTGCTAAAACCGCTGTCTATTATTTTTACCTTGCTCAATGCAGCGGCAATTTATTTCATGACGACTTATCACGTTGTTTTAGATAAAACCATGATGGGGAATATCCTAAATACCCGCAATGAAGAGTCGCTAGATTTTTTAACACCATCTTTCTTCGTTTATTTTGTGCTGTTAGGCGTGTTGCCAAGTTGGCTTATTTTTAAAACCAAAATTAAAAAAAGAGGGCAACTAAGGCTTGTTCTTCAGGTGTTGGTAAGTTTTGTTGTGGGTGGCTTATTTATTTATCTGAATGCATCCAGTTGGCTATGGATTGATAAGCACGCAAAAACACTAGGTGGAAAAATCCTCCCATGGTCTTATGTGATGAATACGGCTCGGCATTATTCAGAGCAGTCAGAAGGAGCAAAGATACAACAATTATTGCCACCAGCTACGTTTCGCAACGATAAAAAACAAGTGGTGGTACTGGTGATTGGTGAAACAGCCAGAGCACAAAACTTTTCGTTGTATGGTTATTCTCGTCAAACAAATCCTTTTTTATCAAAGAGAAAGGGGTTAACGGTATTTAAAAATACCAACGCTTGCTCGACTTACACAACCGCATCGGTTGCTTGTATTTTATCGCATACAGAAAGTAACCCGAGCGGCTTTGAGCCATTACCCAGTTATTTAAATCGACATGGTGTCGATGTAATCTGGCGGACTAAAAACTGGGGCGAGCCACCGATAAAAACCAATGAATATTTGGAGCCTAGTGATCTCGAAGCCAATTGCAAAGGCGCTGATTGTGCATTTGACGGGGTGCTGTTAACGGGTTTGAAGCAACGTATTGAAGGCTCAACAAAAAATAAAATATTGGTCGTATTGCACACCAAAGGCAGTCATGGGCCGTCGTACTTTTCGCGTTACACCAAAGACTTTGAAGTGTTTAAGCCGATTTGCAAAACTGTAGAATTAGATAAATGTACACAACAAGAATTGCAGAATGCTTACGATAATACGATCTTGTATACCGACTACTTTTTAGATAAAACGATAGACTTATTAAGTGAACTTGATGGAGTGCCCAGCACCTTAATCTATATATCTGACCACGGTGAGTCATTGGGGGAATTTGGTTTGTATCTGCACGGAACACCGTATGCAATAGCGCCAGACTTCCAAAAGAAAGTTCCTTTCCTTGTTTGGCAGTCGAATAAAAACAGCCTTATTACTAACGCAGATTCTTACTCACAAGCTAATATATTTCACAGCGTGTTGGGCGCTTTTGGCGTCGAAAGTAAAATTTATGATAAAAGCTTGGATGTTTTTTAGGAGTCTGTCCTAATAATGTAATAGATCAATTTTAGTTAATCTTCGATTACCTGTCCTCGGTACATGCGTACTTTTTTCTTCGGTATAAATTGATCTTCCTTTGGCTCAGCGGTGACAGCCTTAGGTGGTTGAGCAACTTCGATAACTTGTCCTCGATAAGTCTGAACTGAAACAGAAGGTTTTGGACTGTCTGTTAGAGGACTTTTTATAGTGTCATTTTCTTGGGTACTTAATTGAGGGGCATTTTCTTTAAACCCTAGCGCAATTAGAAAACTTGAACTGGATTGGATGATTGCGTTTTCACCCATCGGAAGAGTTGCGTTCTCCATAAAAGAGCCAGCCTTAAGGCCGCTTGCTAATAATGCATGAAGAGCACTTTCTCCTTTTTCTCTGCCAAACGAAATCTTGGAAACTATTCCGTTAACTATGACAATCTGGCAAGACTTGTTATTAGTAGTTGATAAAATAGTCGTGCCGGTTTTTTTTGCTGTGCATTGGCTGAAAAGGTTAGCTTTCAGAATTGCAATATTTGTGTAGTTAATCATATAGTTCCTAAGACGCTTTTTTAAGAAGGAGCTGATAAATTTCCACCAGGCTAAGCGTTTTGTAATTTTAATTATGGTTGTGATAATTATTTATAATAACAATCTTATGCTCGCAATAAAACTTTGTAACGACAAACGGAGTGTTATTTTAGGAAGTTAATATTTTTCAAGCCCAGATAGTGAAACATCCAGTTGCTTTAAACGAATGCAAAGGTCTCAAATAAAAACTATTTGTCTTATTTTTGAAATCTTGTAGATTAGGCTTGCTGGATAGCAAAGGATTGTATATCATTACGCGCCTTTCGACCCTTAGTGATCTTGTTCATCTAGGATTGATAACCAAATTATTTAAGCACAGATTTTCGGAGATAGTCATGGCTAAAGTATGCCAAGTAACAGGTAAACGTCCGGTAGCAGGGAACAATGTTTCTCATGCGCATAATAAAACACGTCGTCGTTTTTTACCTAATTT
>JALSJU010000003.1 GCA_026989145.1 Thiotrichaceae bacterium | reverse complement strand
AAACCGTGTTGTTAACTGGTGATAATAAAACCACCGCAAACGCCGTAGCCAAATCCTTAAATATTGATGATGTGTTTGCTGAAGTCATGCCAGAAGATAAAATCAATAAAATAAAAGAACTGCAAGCACAAGGCGAAGTCGTCGCCATGGTCGGTGATGGCATCAACGATGCACCTGCTTTAACACAAGCAGATGTCGGCATCGCAATCGGCACAGGAACAGATGTCGCCGTTGAAGCCGCTGATATCGCTTTAATGCGCCCATCTATTGACGGCGTAAGTAAAACCATAGGCTTATCCGTTGCCACTATGAAAAATATCAAGCAAAACTTATTTGGTGCATTTATTTATAATGTAATCGGCATCCCGATTGCAGCAGGCATTTTATACCCCTTCTTTGGTATTTTACTTAGCCCAATTATTGCGGCAACCGCAATGAGTATGAGTTCGGTAACGGTTGTATCCAATGCGCTACGTTTGAGCAAAGCTCGTATATAGTCTGCGAATAAGTTGGGTTTGGATACTCGTTTATAGAATATCAGGCTTAGGTTAAACTATAGCCATGAACGAGAATAAAAAACCAACGTTAGAGTCAGTTCGCTTAGACAAATGGCTATGGGCAGCGCGTTTTTTTAAAAACCGTAAACTCGCAACTGAGGCGATTAGTGGCGGTAAAGTCCACCTCAATAAAACACGAGTTAAGCCATCGCGCAGCGTTAAAATTGGTGATTTCCTCGATATTAGTCGTGATAATTACAAGTATCATATTGAAGTTATTGGGCTAAATGATGAACGTCGTTCAGCCAAAGAAGCACAACTACTTTATCTAGAAGCGGAAGAAAGTATCCGTGTGCGCGAACAACAACGTGAAATAAGAAAGCTGAGTAGCGCCAGCGTACATCAATCAGACTCCCGACCGAATAAAAAAGAGCGTCGCCAAATTAATAAGTGGCGTGGGCGCTAATAAGATGCGAATCAAGTCTATAAATAAAAAGCAGGGTGAAATAGAAAAAAGCGTAAATTAATACCGAAACTATACGGCTTGGATGATGGCTGCTTTATTCTTAGTTTTTTAGTACTTTTGTGGGAAAACCCTTTAGACTTTCTTTCTTATTAACCGAATAAAGAGTAGAAAGTGCTTTACGTCAGGTTTGATTGGTTAATTTATAAGCAACATAATACAATACTGTTTCTATCTTAAGCTGTTTTTATAGGTAGACTTATTAAAATAATTGGGCTGATCGCTAGTGTAAGCGGCTGTTTATAAACAAGAAAGTATTTATTATGTCAGACAGTAACCTTAAAAAAATACCCCTGTGTGTGGATTTAGATGGCACATTAATAAAAACGGACTCTTTATATGAGTTATTTTTATTACTGTTTAAGACTAATCCACTGTATTGCCTTATTGCTATCTCATGGTTGATGAAATCTAAAGCGCATTTCAAAGCTGAGATTACCAAGCGCGTTCAGCTATCGGCTGAAAGCTTGCCTTATAACCAAGATGTTATTGATTATATAAAGGCGCAAGATCCGCAACGAAAAATATTATTAGTAACGGGCAGTAATAAAAAAGTTGCAGATTCGATTGCGGAATACCTAGGCTTATTTGATGAGGTTATTGCGTCAGATGCTCAGATTAACCTCACTGGAACTAATAAACGCGATCATCTCGCAAAACGATTTGCAGACACAGGCTTTGAATATATCGGTAATGAAAAAACTGACATTCCTGTATGGGAAGTTGCTAAAAAGGTCTCAGTGGCTTCTCAAGATAATGCCTTTTTGAAACAAGTTACTTCTACCTTTGATGATGTTGAAGTGTTTAAATTAGATAAGCCAAGTATTAAAAATTATTTAAAAGGAATGCGTTTGCATCAATGGGTTAAAAACCTCTTGGTTTTTGTTCCATTATTTTTGGATCATCGCTTTAACGATGGGCAAGCCTTCGTTAGCGTTATTTTGACTTTCTTTGGCTTATCTATTCTCGCTTCATTTACTTACATTATTAATGATTTATTGGACTTGGAATCAGACCGTTTAAATTCTTATAAACGCAAACGTCCTTTTGCTTCTGGCTTAATTTCTATCAAACAAGCCGCCATTATGATGTTGGTGCTATTCGTACTGTTTGTGCTAATTATGACGCAACTTACACCTGCAGTGATTATGGTGTTGATGATTTACTTGGCTGCCACGTTATCCTATTCATTTTACTTTAAGCGTGTTGCAATGCTGGATGTTACGATGTTAGCAGGCTTGTTCTCACTACGAATAATCTCTGGGATTGTTGCAATTGGCTCCGCTTGGTCGTTCTGGTTGTTGGCATTTTCAATGTTTTTCTTTTTAAGTTTGGCATTTGCTAAACGCTTCTCTGAAGTTGATAATATTCGTAAAGAAGGTCGTGAAAAAGCTGTAGGGCGTGGTTACTCTGTGGTTGATTTACCGATGTTAAATATTTCGGGAGTTGCTTCGGGTTATATTTCGATCTTGGTTGTTGCACTTTATATTGATAGTGAAAAAGTCCGCCAAATGTATGCGCACCCTGAGATCCTTTGGTTGATTTGCCCGCCGTTACTCTTTTGGATTGGACGTATATGGCTGATAACAGGCCGTGGTGAAATGCACGAAGACCCGATCGTATTTGCAATTAAAGATAAAGTCAGTCTGTTTATTGTAGCTTTGTGTGGCGCAATTTTGCTCGGCGCTACGCTATACCAAGGCTAGTTAATCATGAAAAAATACAGAAGCTGGGCGTTTATCCCGCCGATTGAGCAAAAAGCCGTTAGACCGCAGTGGTTGGGCTTTAAACTGCCTGATACTAATGAAGGTGAAAAAGAAAAGTCGGGCTCACTGCTGCCGTACGGAAATGGCCGTAGTTATGGTGATTCATGCTTGAATGTAAAAGGTACGGTGGTTGATAGTCGCTCGTTAAATCGTTTTATTCATTTTGATGAAAATACGGGTGTTTTAAAATGTGAAGCAGGAGTAACCTTTGCTGATATTCTAGCCGTCATTGTACCAAAAAATTGGTTTTTACCGGTTACACCTGGTACCAAATTTGTCACTGTTGGTGGTGCTATTGCCAATGATGTACACGGCAAAAATCATCACCAAGATGGCACGTTTGGCAGACATGTTCTAGGGTTTGAACTACTTCGTTCAAATGGAGATACCTTGCTTTGTAGCCCCGATGAAAATAAAGATTTTTATGCTGCTACTATCGGAGGTTTAGGCTTAACGGGCTTTATTACTTGGGCTGAAATTCAATTAATCAAAATTGAATCACCTTATATTAAGGTAGAAACAACCGCCTTTCATGGCTTGGATGAGTTTTATGCCTTATCTGAATCCGCCAATAAAAATCATCGCTATTCAGTAGCATGGATTGATTGTGCATCCTCAGGGAAAAACTTTGCACGTGGTTTATTTATGGCTGGTGATCATGCTGACCACACGCCACAAGGAAAACCTAATAAAGCCGTACAAGCAGAACCTAAGTTATCAATACCATTTAATTTTCCCAAGCTAGCACTCAACCGTTATTCAATTAAAGCGTTTAATGCACTGTACTTTAATAAAAATAGTGCCATGAGTGCTGGCACTAGCTATCAACATTATGATTCCTACTTCTACCCTTTAGATGGGCTGGGTGATTGGAATCGTATTTATGGTAAGCAAGGATTTTATCAATACCAGTTTGTCGTACCTTTTTCCGAAAAAGCGACGATGGAGAAGATTTTAAACAAAATTGTTGAATCTGGCTTAGGTTCTTTTTTAGCAGTATTGAAAGAGTTTGGTGATGTTGATTCGCCCGGTCTGCTATCCTTTCCGCGCCCAGGAATTTGTTTAGCATTGGATTTTGCTAACCGAGGTGAGACCACCCTAAAACTAGCGGCAGAATTAGATGAATTAGTGATAAAAGCCGGTGGTGCAGTTTACCCTGCAAAAGATGTACGCATGTCGAGTCAGGCTTTTAAGGCATATTTCCCTAAGATGGAAGAATTTAAAGCATTTATTGATCCTAAGTTTACTTCGGATTTTTGGAAGCGCGTTAACAAGGAATCATAATGAATAATAATGAAACAGCCGTCATTTTTGGCGCAACCTCAGCTGTAGGGCAAGCACTGTCAAAAATTCACGCAGAACAGGGCGGGGCATTAATTTTAGTCGGCCGGGATGAGAGTAAGTTGGATGTTACCGCCGCTGACCTTCGAACCCGTGGTGCGTCGCAAGTAGATTGCTTAGTGGCAGATTTGGATGACTTTGATAAACACCAAAGCTTGCTACAAGAGATAGAAAACAAGGCTGATGATATTGCAAAATATTATTTTTTCTACGGAACCTTGCCTGATCAAAAAGCCTGTGAAGCATCATGGCAAGAGAGCCATAAAGCGTTAACCACCAATTTTTTAAGTGCGGCATCGTTGTTGACTTTAATAGCAAATAAAGTCGAAACAGAGTCAAAAAATAAAGGGGATCGGGGCATTATTGTGGTGACTTCTGTTGCGGGCGACCGTGGTCGTCAATCAAATTATATTTATGGGGCCGCCAAAGGTGGCTTAACCCTTTTTCTTCAGGGCTTACGTAATCGGCTGCATAAATCAGGTTGTTCTGTTACAACGGTAAAACCAGGTTTTATTGATACGCCAATGACCAGTGATATTGAAAAAGGTGGGCCACTTTGGGCAACACCTGAAAAGGTTGCAGTTGATATTTATAAAGCAGCACAGAAAGGTAAAAACGAAATCTACACCCCCAATTTTTGGATGCCGATAATGTTGATTATTAAAAACATCCCTGAAACCATTTTTAAAAAATTAAGTTTATAGAGATCAGATTATGAGTAAGTATATCCCGCTAATTTTATTTGTAGTATTAACCAACTTTTTCTCACAGATTTTGCTTAAAAAAGGCATGACTGATATTGGGAAATTTGACCTAAGTGGTGGTGGGCTTTGGTCTGTCGCTGGTACAGTAGCCACCAACTGGGCAATCATCGCTGGTATTTTTGTGATGGTGGTGAGCATGGCATCACATTTAGTTGTGTTATCGCGCGTTGAAATAAGTTATGCCTATCCATTCTTGGGGTTATCATTTGTACTGGTTGCATTGTATGGTCACTTTTATTTGGATGAAGCGGTAACTATGTGGCGAGCAGCCGGTGTGCTTTTAATCGTCTCAGGTGTCGCGTTAATCGCCAAAACATAGAATTTATTGTACGAATTGGTTATATTTTGACCACAATTTAATAACACATAATTTTTAACAAGGATTAAATAATAATGAAACACATAATATTTGGTGGTGACGGCTTCTTGGGTACAGAGCTGACAAAACAATTAACCGCTTTAGGCGAAAAAGTTTTAATTTGTGACCGTAAGCAAACATTGGCTTCAGGCATTTATGATAATAAAGACTTAGTCTCTTATATTAAAATGGATGTTATTCAGCCTGGTACTTTTGAGCAAATTCCTACCGATGACGATGATGTGGTTTATCATTTTGCAGCAGAATTGTTAGTACCAATTTTGCCTCGTAAAGAGCGTAAGAAATACTTTTGGGATGCGCTTTATGTAGGTACTGAAAATGTATTTGCTTTTATGGAGTCTCGTGGGCTGCATAACCTATTGTATTACACAACTGATATGGTTTACGGTCATACTGTTTACAACCCACGTTTTGAAGATCATCCTCGTGCGCCAATTGGCCCCTACGGTGAAGCAAAATACCAAACAGAATTATTGTGTGAAAAGAAGCGCAAAGAAGGCTTTAACATTTCAATTTTCCGTCCACGTTTGATTATTGGTGAAGGGCGCTTAGGTATTTTAGAAAAACTATTTATCTTAATCGATAAAAACTTACCTGTACCAATGATTGGTAACGGTAAAAACTACTACCAGTTTATTTCGGTGTCGGACTGTGCGGCGGTATGTATTGCTGCCGTTAACAAAGGCTTACCGAATGAAGAGTTTAATGTTGGCTCATTAAATCCACCCACAGTAAGAGAATTACTTACAGATTTGATCAATGAAGCGAACAGTAAATCATTCTTAATTCCAACGCCTGCACCAGCAGTTAAACTGGTTTTAGAAGGGCTTGATCGTATTAATAAACCGATTATGGATCCAGAGCAGTACTTAATTGCTGATGAAACCTGTGTTCTTGAAATGAGTAAAGTTAAGAATATATTAGATTGGGAGCCAAAAGATACGGACTCTGACCTATTGATTATTGCTTATCGCTCTTACAGAGAAAAACTAAAGAGAGAAGGTAAAGCATAAATAAGTGCTTAATTTTTGAAGCTAAGGGTGCTCTGTAAAGAGTGCCCTTTTTTTATTTCTGAGCGTATAATTATCAGTAGTTTAGCGATTAAAACAGGCAGAAAATTGACAGTAAACTCAAGTAGTAGCTCTCTTAAGAACCGAGTGGCAGTCTGGGATGGCTGGAGAGGTATGGCGATCACGCTTTTGTTGATAGGTCATTTTATTCATACCCCCTGGATTTGGGAAGACCGCCTAGGTGTGGATGCGTTTTTTGTGCTTTCAGGAATGTTGATGAGCACCATACTATTTGAAAAAAGAGTCCCTTTAAAAACGTTTTATATCAGACGATTCAGTCGAATTTTCCCCGTTTTCTCTCTGTATATTATTGTTGCTTTTGTTTTCGCCTATCTGAGTAAAACCTATTTAGGAAAGGCAGAAATGTCTTTTGAAATTAAAGAATTTTTTTCTACGCTTACCTTTTTCCGTACTTATTATCCCTTAGAACCTCATATATGGACAACAAAAGTCCCTATTGGTCACTTATGGTCATTAAATGTAGAAGAACACGCCTACGTATTAATGAGCCTGCTAACGCTCTTTATCTTTAGAAATCAAAAAGTAGCCATGCTGTTAATAGTCTTGGGCTTAGGAGCGATTGCACTAAGTTTTTATTATTATCTTAATCTCGATAATGCACCGACAGAATTTAGAATTAGAACAGAAACAGCGATAAGCTTTATTTTCTTATCCGCGGGTTATAATCTAATAAAAAAGCAGTTTGATATTACGGTTCCATCAATATTACCTGTTATAACTTTGCTATTAGCGTTTATGTGTTATTTAGAAGATGCTTCAATAGCAGGAAGATCGTTGTGGTTTCCATGGTTATCATTTTCTGTAGCACCTATCTTATTGGCTTTTACTTTAAATCATATTACCGAGGTACAAGTATTATTCCGAAAAGTTTTTGAGCTAAAAGCAATTCGCTTGATGGGTACATGGTCATTCTCGATCTATCTATGGCAACAATTATTCTATTCATATAAATGGTTAATACCCTTTCCACCTATTGGGGGTATCGCGTTGTCGATTATTGTTGGTGCTTTATCATTTTACTTTTTTGAAAATCCAATAAGACAGTGGATTAATAAACGCTGGACATAATGACAAACCTAAACTTGCACTACAAGCCCAGCTTGCTGATACATCTATTCATGTGGTTGGCAGTGGCTGTTCTATTTTTTGTTGCAATAAAAAAGCCTGTTCAAACATGGGATATTTTGGGCTACGCGGCTGTTGTTGAGGCTCAGAAATCAGATAATAAGTCGGCTGTTCATAGTGCTGTTTATCGTGACTTTAAAGCCTATGCGAGTGATGAAGAATTTAATCATCTTATTAACAGCAGTGGCTATCGAAAAACGATGCATAACGATGTTGAAGCGTTCAATCAACAAATCCCTTTTTATAAGATGCGGGTGTTATTTATTGCTTTAATTGCCTTGCTGACTGGCTTTGGCATTAATGTGTTTTTTGCCAGTCACCTTGTGGTTGCGGCAGCTGCTACGCTAGGTCTGATGGCATTTTATTATGCTTATAGAAGGTTAATACATCCTGCTTTTTGGTTAGTAACGCCGATGTTTTTTATCGTACTAGAAGGTTTAGGCATAGCTAGAATGGTCACCGCTGACCCACTGGCTTTTCTGTGGGTAGGGCTAATAAGCTACGCTTTTATTCATAAAAAATGGTTTTTCCTGTTTGGTTTATTAGTTTCGTCAGTCACTGTTCGCACTGACTTGTTATTGCTTGTCGCTATAATATTAAGCTATTTAATCGTATTTAAACCCAACTTACGTTTAGCCAGTTTTGTTACCTTAATTGCCACCATAGGTGTTTATTGGTGGGTGAATAACTATGCAGAAAACTATGGATGGCATACTGTTTTTTATTACGCCATTGTTTCTGATATGAGTGCAACACACCCTTTAGAGTATGGCACTACGCTTATAACACCTATGCAGCATGTATCCGAAGTAATTTCAAACTTAAGTGGTTTTATTGATGAGCCGCCGCTGTTATTATTTTTAACCTTAGCCTTCTTTCAGTTTATTCTTGTCTTTATTTTAATGGGTTCGAAGACTAAAACCTTTATTAGCAATGCCTCTAAAAACAAAACAGTGGTGTTAACGGTTATCAGTGTTTTATATGTAGTAGCCCATTACCTGTTGTTTCCTTTATTAGAAAACCGCTTTTTTGTGGCTGAATACATGATTGCTTTATTAGGGTTGTTGGTGATTATTTCTAACTTGATTGATAACAAAGCAAGGTAGAGAGTAGTTTTATTAACTCTTTTTTGAACGTTTTAAAGTGCTTTTGAGGTTCTTTCAAAAATCACCTTTTGCCACTCGGCTGGCCCTGTCTTATGCACTGAAACCCCGTTGCTATCCACCGCAACCGTAACCGGCATATCCTTTACCTTAAATTCATAAATTGCTTCCATTCCCATCTCAGGAAATGCCAGCACCTTCGCCCCAATAATCGCTTTTGAAACTAAGTAAGCTGATCCGCCAACAGCCATTAAATAGGCAGACTGATGTTTTTTTATGCTTTCAATCGCAATATCACCGCGCTCTGCTTTACCGATCATGCCAAACAAGCCGGTTTGGGATAGAATCTGCTCGGTAAATTTATCCATGCGGGTCGCGGTGGTTGGCCCTGCTGGCCCCATGATCTCATCTCTTACGGGGTCAACAGGTCCTACGTAATAAATGAAGCGCCCATTGAGGTCTACTGGAAGTTGCTCACCTTTATCTAAAATTTCTACGATGCGTTTATGCGCGGCATCACGCCCTGTGAGAATTTTTCCTGAAAGTAGTAAGACCTCGCCGGGTTTCCAGCTTTTAATCTCATCTTTAGTAATACTATCTAAATCAACACTTCGCGCATTATCATCAGGGGTGTAAACCAAGTCAGGCCATGCGGATAAGTCAGGCGGTGTTTGCAAAGCAGGCCCGGTGCCATCAAGTGTAAAATGGGTATGACGAGTCGCCGCACAATTTGGAATCATACATACAGGTAGTGATGCCGCGTGGGTTGGATAGTCTTTAATTTTCACATCAAGCACGGTAGTTAGACCGCCTAGACCCTGCGCGCCAATGCCCAGTTGATTGACTTTATCCATGATTTCTAAGCGGAGTTCTTCGCTACGATTTTTAGCACCGCGTTCACGCAACTCATGAATATCAATCGACTCCATTAACGATTCTTTTGCTAACAACGCGGCTTTTTCAGCAGTTCCGCCGATACCGATGCCTAACATCCCCGGCGGACACCAACCTGCACCCATAGTGGGTAAGGTTTTTAAAACCCAGTCAACAATGCTATCGCTCGGGTTAAGCATGACCATTTTTGCTTTATTTTCTGAGCCGCCACCCTTAGCCGCTATTTGCACGTCAATGGTGTCTCCTGGCACGACGGTCATGTGAATCACCGCAGGGGTATTATCTTTAGTATTGGTGCGATTCCCTGCAGGATCAGCAAGAATAGAAGCACGCAGTACATTATCGGGGTGAAGATAGGCGCGTCTTACGCCTTCATTTACCATTTCCTCAACGCTCAACTCGCTATCCCAGCTTACTTGCATACCGATTTTTAAAAACACAGTTACAATACCGGTATCTTGGCAAATAGGTCGCTTGCCTTCTGCGCACATTCGAGAATTCACTAGAATTTGTAGCATAGCATCTTTAGCAGCAGGCGCTTCTTCGCGCATCCATGCCTCGTGCATAGCGTTTATAAAATCCTCAGGGTGATAGTAAGAAATAAACTGCAACGCATCTGCCACACTTTCAATAAAATCAGCTTGTTTAATTATCGTCATTTTTGCCTGCTTGTTACTTATGGAATTCATATTTTCTATTATACAAGTCTAGTCTAGATTAGGCAGGGTAAAGATAAACCTGCGATGTTTCTAATTTGTTCTATAGTTAATAAGGTAGCTATTGGAATAGAGTAAATTTTTTGCGCAAAATATTAAGGAGAAAATATGAGCAGTTTACCTGAGATGCCTGATAAAGATGGAAACTTTGGCGAGTATGGTGGTCAAATAATCCCGCCACCGTTAAGGAAACCCTGATCAAGTCCCATAAATTCTGGCAACGCCAAATTTTCAGCATCAAGGCATGTGAGCTTTTAATGCTTACTGCCTTTAAAGTGAATATAACGCAGAGGCTGGGAATTTGGCTAAGCCCCGAAGGGTAAGGCTCTAGGGCAGTATCTCCGTTGTTGTATTTATGATGAAGGCAGTAAGCATTCATTTCAAAATACGCCTAGGATATATTGCCCTAGAGACTTACAGAATTTTATGGGACTTAATCAGGGTTTCCTTTATTGAAATTATGAATCAGATTAATGATGCTTACGAAGAGATTCGAAATACCGCAGCATTTCAAGATGAGCTTAATGATTTATACGCGAATTATGTTGGTCGCCCCAGTCCTATCTATCATGCAAAGAATATCAGCAAAAAGCTCGGTGGCGCGCAAATTTATCTTAAACGAGAAGACTTAAATCACACTGGTGCGCACAAAATCAATCACTGTATCGGCGAGGCCTTATTAGCCAAACACATGGGTAAAACTAAAGTGCTGGCAGAAACGGGGGCAGGGCAGCACGGTGTCGCATTGGCAACTGCTTGTGCGTTGGTAGGCATTGACTGTGAAATCCATATGGGTGAAATTGATATAAAAAAAGAACATCCTAATGTCACTAAAATGAAAATTCTGGGTTGTAAAATTGTTCCTGTGAGTCGCGGTACTAAAACGTTAAAAGATGCAGTCGATAGTGCCTTTGAAGAATATTTAAAAGACCCCGTTACGACGATCTATGCAATAGGCTCAGTCGTTGGCCCACACCCGTTTCCTAAAATGGTACGTGATTTTCAAAGTGTAGTGGGTAAAGAAGCCCGTGCGCAGTTTTTAGAAACACATAACAAATTGCCTGATATTGTTATGGCTTGCGTAGGTGGTGGCTCAAACGCGATAGGCTTATTTACCGAGTTTCTACCCGATGATGCGGTAGAACTTGTAGGTGTTGAACCAGCGGGTAAAGGGCTAGACACCCCAGATCATGCGGCTACATTGACGCTAGGCACAAAAGGCGCGATTCATGGCTTTAAATGTTATAACTTGCAAGATAATGAAGGAAATCCCTTACCCGTCTATTCTATCGCTTCAGGCTTGGATTACCCTGGTGTTGGCCCGCAACATTGCTTACTAAAAGACTTAGGGCGTGTACGCTATGAAAGTGTTGATGATAAAGAATGCCTTAATGCTTTCATGGAATTATCACGTGTTGAAGGGATTATTCCAGCCTTAGAAAGTGCGCATGCCGTGGCTTACGCCATGAAAATAGCGCCTGAAATGGGAAGCGATAAAACGATTCTTATTAATCTATCGGGTCGTGGCGATAAAGATGCTGATTTTGTGGCGCAGACGCTGTCTTTATAGCTAGGAGCCTGTCCGAGAACTAGAAACCTACTGCAAATTCCACAATCATCATAATTTGAGCTTATCAAAATCGTTAAATAGCCGTGCTATTCGCCTCTTTCGATAATCACAACTTATGATAATTCTGTAATTTTCGCTACGGTCTTAGTTCTCAGACAAGCTCCTAGTGGTTTGACACGGTATGAGTGAAATACTCATACCGTGTTGGTGGTTATTGAGGCTTGCCGAAATTTTGTGTCCAATAATGGGTGTATGTTGAGTTGGTGTTTTTAAAAAGAGCCATACCAACTTGGGTCATATTGGTATCCATAAGGTTTTTACAATGCCCAGGGCTTGCGATCCAACTGTCTATTGCCTCTTGCGCCGTATCTCTTTGCGTGCCAGCAGAGATGTTTTCTGAAATACTCGTCCATTGATAGTCATAAGTCGCTACACGGTCTCGCATTTTGCTTTTTTTATTGAGTGCGTAACCACTCCAGTCAGAGCTTGTGCCTGATCCATCATGTGACCATGTATCACTATTGGCTAAATCTTGGCTATGCTCATAGGCTGATTTATAGAGTTTGTTGCTCCATGTAACGGCAGTTACCGCAGGGAAATACCCTTCGGCACCACAAGTTCTGGATACAGCCCTAGTATCATTAATGAGGGAGAGATAGTTTGCTTTATCCGCTTCTGATAGCGTGGGAATGGTGTGTTGTAAGTTTGATGCCTTAATGATGAGTACTTTTCGAATAACCTCTATTGCCTTGTTTCCTGCCGCATCAACAACATTATAAGTGATGTTAAAGGGAGTTCCAAAAGGACTGTTGGTATCAACCGCGTCACCGCCAATAGTAATTTGACTTGTTAGATTCCCATCAATATCATCAAAGGCAGTTGCCCCAGCTTCGGTATAAACTTTGCCTTGAATGAGGTGAACAGTGCTCGGCCCATTAAGTGTAATAATAGGGGCTGTCATGTCTGAGCCATCCCCATTGCTACCAGAGCCACAGGCAAGCAGAAAAGTGACAGAAAATAAAATTAAACCGTGGTGCGGCAAACGTTTGAGTACTTGCATTGATTCCCCCATCCTCGAGTTTTTTCTTATAATATGTTGCATGCTTGGTAAAATCAAATTTATCTGATTGCTGGTGGTTTACAGCTTTAATTCTTTAGGGCGAAGTAGTTTTACTAGAGTTGCCTCACTCATGACCAAATCTTTCCACTCGACTTTAATAGAAATCTTTGCCACATTTCCAGTGGTAAAAAGCTTGCCATCTTGTTGTTGGTGACTAGCCATATCTCCACACAAATGCACTATTAAATCTTCCATCGCTGGATTATGCCCTAGTACCATCACACTACTCACAGTTTCTGGTAACTGGGTGAGAGACTGGAGTAATGTCACCATGTAAGCTGCATAGTGCTCTTTTTTCCATTCGACTAAACTTTTATCAAAACCTAGATATTCACAGTACGCTAAACACGTTAATTGCGCCCTGAGTGCGGGGGATGAAATGATCTTTTCAGGCTTCCAGCCGTATTTTCTTAAGGCTTTTCCCATACGAATAGCATCATCCATGCCACGGCTGTTTAATGGTCGGTCAAAATCTGTGGGAGCGTCGGTATTCCATGCTGATTTTGCGTGCCGAGCTAGATAGATTGTTTTAGCCATATTGTAATTCAAGTAGTTTTCTGTACTGTTAGTATATCGTTAAATAAGGAAACAGAATGTCAAAATCAGCTTCATTGGTATTCAAAATTGCCTCAGAGGATTGGCAGTTTGAACAAATTCATCGTCTAAATTATCAGACGTTTGTGGAGGAGATTCCCCAGCATAAGCATAATGCTGAGCATAAGTTAGTAGATAAGTTTCACCATGAAAACACTTATGTTATTGGTTTAGCAGGCAATAGCGTGGTAGCAATGATTGCCTTGCGCGATAAGCGTCCTTTATCGCTAGATAAGAAAATTGAAAAGTTGGAAGCTTGCCTACCACCGTTTGAAACAATTCTGGAGTATCGTTTATTGGTGGTTAAAAAAGCATATCGTAATACAGCAACTTTTACAGGGATTATGAAAATAGCATTTGAGCTGGCAATGGCTAGAGGGTATGACATCGCGGTAATTTCAGGTACGATACGCCAGATGCGTTTATATAAGCACCTTGGTTTTAAATCTTTTTCAACTCCCGTTGGCAAGGAGGGGGCTTTGTATCAACCGATGTATATAGATGTTGCTGCTGCGACCTTGCTGAAGAATACATCTAAGATTCTATAGTTTTATATAACAGAGTGAGATTACGTTAGGCTAATGCCACTAATAAGTCATCCTGCAACCACTGTGATAAAAAGCCTGCGATTCGGCTAGGGGCATGTTCGGCATCAATCCACTCGCAAACGCCTTCGCATAGTTCAGAAAAGTTGCCTCCTTGTAAGGCGGTGTCTAGTGCCCAAGCTTCATCAACATCAAGCGAGCGATAATAGGTCAATAGTTCTTTGCGCCACAGTAACCATGCGTAGGGATGATCGAGCTTTTCAGGTGGCATTGGTTCAGACTCTTCATCAATAGCTGTCCAAAGTTGCGGGGTATTCCATGCTAAGTCAAGCCTTGAAACAGAGGAGTGAAAGGTAAAAGTTAGTTCAGCCCATTGCTCAATGGCTATATCTTGCAGTGCCTCTAACGTAAGTGTTTTGCTGTCAGCCGCATCAAACCCTTTGCGTAGCGCCCATTCAAACTTTGCCATCTCCGTTAATATTGGCATGTCTGAGTGGTAAGTTTTTAAAAAACTTTCTAGCTGATGCCCAAAGTAGCGCAAAGAAAAATGCTGTGAGGGGTACGCATCCATATACGCGTAGGTCATTTTATAAAAATCATCATCACCAAGAAGGGTGTGCACGGCGGGATAATTTTCAGAAAGCGCATCAATTAAACGGTAGCCATAAGCGTTGCCGTACACGGCTAAACGTTGCTCAATACTGACTTTACTAACCTCGCCAGTATCGACAATATCAGGCTTTACGGCCTCGGTATCTTTATTGATCAACCATGCCATCATGCTTTTTTGTAAACGATGTAGCTCTGATGAGGGTTGTGACAAGGGTTCTGATGAGGTCTTTATAGTACGCTTAGACATGTTGTACTTCAGTTGTTTGCTGTGTGGTCTCTGCAAATATATCCCGCGCCATTTGTAGTTCGCTCATCATTGCGGGTAACTCAGGGATATTGTCATCACGCTCTATCATGACAGAGACTTGGCCGTAGCGTTTGATAGCCTCTGCGTATAAACCCCATACGCCCTGAACAATATCGTGATCGTGGGTATCTATAATATAACCATCGTATTGGCTATGCCCAGCAAGATGGTGTTGTTGCACGCGATCTGCAGGGATGCCGTCTAAATAATCCAAAGGGTCAAAGCCGTGATTGTAAGCACTGACAAAAATATTATTAATATCCAGTAAAACTAGGCTATTAGATTCTTCTGCCACCGCAGTTGTAAAATCCCACTCAGTCATCGCGGACTGTTTGTAAGTAATATAGGTGGAGGCATTTTCAACCAGTATTTGCATGCCTAAATAATCTTGCGCTTGTGCTATTTTTTGCGAGACATGTTGAATGGCTTCATCGGTATAGGGCAGCGGTAATAAGTCATGTGCATTAATACCGTCAACGCCGGTAAAACACATATGATCAGAAATCCATTTTGCATTAGTGCGTTTTGCAAGCTCTTTGACTTGCTTAAGATAGTCCATATCAAGCGGGTCATAGCTGCCCAGTGACATTGAAACACCATGCATCACGACGGGGTAGCGTTCACAAATTTGATCTAAAAAATAAAGCGGTTTGCCGCCGGGTACTAAATAGTTTTCAGTTAGAATTTCAAACCAATCGACGGCTGGTTTGGTGTCTAGTATTGCGTTGTAATGCTCTTTGCGCAAACCCAAACCAAAGCCTAGTGAGGGGTATTTATTGTTGCTGTTCATGTTTTAAGTCTACCAATAAAAATGCCCGAACACGAATGGTGCGGGCATTTTCATATTCGTATTATGATTAAATTGATTAACCAATAATTTTACCGCCTTCTGCAGCACATTCTGATTTACTGGTTTTAATCCAACCCTTGCCTTTACAACTATTTTGACCCGCACAAGAACTTGATGCGGTGGCGCAGGCGCTTTTTCCTTTACATGAGTTAATGCCAGAGCATTTAACGCTTGCCATTTTAGCCGCAGGTGCTTTAGCAGTAGCAGTTGTTCCCCCACCGTAAGATGAGCAACCTGCTAGTAATAAAGTTGCTGCAGCTGCGGCCATAGAAACACCTGTCATTTTTGATATAGTATTCATTTTATTATCTCCTTTGTGGTTAGCCAAATGGCTAGTATGCATACGTAAGAGTCGATAAATTAGATGCTGAAAGTATCAATATATTGATACCTTATTTTATTCGTCGTGCAAGTCTCAACTTAAAACCATCACTGCATCAGCTTCGACCTCAACACCTTTAGGTAAAGCGGATATTTGTACAGCCGCTCGCGCAGGGTAGGGTTGTGTGAAGAACTCTTCCATGACTTCGTTAACTGTGGCAAAGTTGTTTAAATCAGTTAAAAACACATTCACTTTTACAAAGTCGTTGAGTGTTCCGCCAGCAGCTTTTGCAATAGCAGAAAGGTTTTTAAAAACTAAGCGGACATGATCAGAAAATTCACCGTCAAGCACTTCCATCGTTTCTGGTACTAACGGGATTTGCCCTGAAATATAAACGGTATTACCCACTTTTATGGCTTGTGAGTAGGTGCCAATGGCTTGTGGAGCTTGATCGGTGGAGATTATTTCTCTGCACATTTTAAATTTATTTCCTATTTTTCAAAGGTTCGGCTTACATTGATTACTTGCGCTTGATTATTCAAGGCATCCATAATTTTAATTAAGTGCTTTTCATCTTCTACCTGTAATAAAAAGTACATATTTTTAATATCGCTATCACCAGATATATTAATGTCTTCAATATTGACCCGCATGTTTTCGAGCAATCGGGTGATGTGTGAAAGCGCACCAACACGGTTTCGTAGTTGTACGCTTATGGGTACTAAGAAGTGCGGTTCATGGCTGGTATCATCCATCCAAGCCACGCTTAATGTTTCTTTGGTGCTTCGTAGCAATATTGGGCAATTATTGCGGTGTACTTCTAGGCCTCTGGTTTCATCAAGTTGAGCGACGATTATATCACTGGGGATGGGGTGACAACATGTTTGCAAATGCACCGCTAACCCTTCGGTGCCTTTAATAAATAGGATGTCATCTTTTTTATCATCGCTGATGGGCTTTAGTGAATCATCATCCAGTAGTCGCCGAGCGACTAATTTGGCTGATTGACTGCCTTTGGCAATATGTTTGAACATATTATCTTCAGTAGATAAGTTAAGTACCTCTAAGGTTTTTTTAATATTTTTTTCACTAATAGCTGCGTAGGAACTAGAAAAACGTTTTAGCGTTTTTTCTAAAATCTGCTTACCTAAAGCGATAAACTCGTGTGACTTCCTTTTTTTAATTGAGCTACGAATTGATGAACGTGCCTTTGCTGTAATCGCAAAATTGAGCCAGAGTGAATGAGGCACTGCATCTTCATCGGTGATAATTTCAACAGTTGCACCGTTCGGGATTAAGGTGTTCAGCGAACAGGTATCCCCATCAATCCGTGCGCCGATACATTTATTGCCTACTTCGGTATGAATTGCGTAAGCAAAGTCGATAGGTGTTGCCCCTTTGGGTAATACTTTGGTTTCACCATTTGGGGTATTTATATAAATTTCATTAAGAAATAAATCAGCTTTCATATCCTCTAAAAATTCAGCAGCATTGCCTGTAGCACTTTGAATTTCTTTAACTTGTTGTAGCCAGCGATCAAGGTATTTTTGTGATTTTTCTGATGAGCTGAGTAGCTCAGGGTAGCGCCAGTGAGCCGTGATCCCGTACTGGGCAATCTTATACATTTCGTAACTTTGAATTTGAATAGATATTAATTGCTTCTGAGGTGTTAGAAGAGCAGTTTGCAAGGCCTGAAAGCCATAGCCTTTAGGCGTTGCAATAAAGTCTTTAAAAGTTTCTACCTTGGGTTGATATAGTTGGTGAATCACGCCTAGTGCAAGATAACATTCAGCAGTGGACCCAACCAGAACACGTAATTCAAGTGCCTCGGTGTGTCGATCAATATGTTTGCGGCCTTTGTGATTTTTTATGCGCTGGTAAAGTCGGTAAATGTTTTTTTCCCACGAGAATACTTGAGATTCAATACTCACTGCATTTAGCTCATAGGTTATTTGATCAATAATTTCATTATGGATAGCCGCATTTTTATCCAAGAAATTATTTAAGGCGTTTGTAAGAAGCGAGGCTCGCCAAGGGTGAAGATGTTTAAATGCGGTAACTTGTAGCTCTTTGCGTAAAGCATTCATTCCTAAACGTCTGGCGAGAGGTACATGAATATCTAGTGTTTCTTGTGCGATTCGTCTTTTCGCTTCCGGCTTGCGCACAGCGAGTGTTTTTACATTGTGTAAACGATCAGCTAATTTGATTAAAACGACACGAAAATCCTGCGTCATTGCCAGCATCATTTTATGAAAGCTGGCTGCAGAGGCCTCTTGACGGGAGGTAAATTCGCCACCAGCGAGTTTGGTGACGCCATCGACTAAGTCAGCCACGATGACACCAAATTTATTTGCTAAGTCAGATTTAGTATACTCGGTATCCTCTATCACATCATGCAGTAGGGCAGCACATATGGTGTCTGCATCCATGTGCAACTCAGCTAGGGTATGGGCAACCTCCAGAGGATGGAAAATATAGAATTCGCCAGACTTTCGAACCACACCATCATGTGCTTCAGCAGCGAGTAAAAAGGCATCGTAAACACGTTGCACATCTGGAGCATCCATATAACGGCTGACCACATCACTTAGGTCAGTTGCGCTAATTAAATGTTTGGATGCGTCTTCAGACATTTTTACTGTTAATTCGTCTCAGTGCTCCTAATTTTAAAAAGAGTAATTAACGAATCAAAAAAATTAACCAACAGAGATTTCGAGTGGTTCTTGGCTTTGGTCTTGGTCTAATGTCATTTCGCTCGGTGCTTCAACCTCAAACACATCTTCTGGTTTGATGTCTTCAGCAATTTCACGCAATGCTATTACAATTGGTTTGTCGCCTTCTTCTTCAAGCAGTGCTGGTGCACCATCGGCTAACTCGCGTGCGCGCTTAGCTGCCTGTATTACCAAGTCATAATTTGTTTCAACGTGTTTTAGACAATCTTCAACGGTTACTCGTGCCATAATGTTTTACCTGTTTGGGTTGTTCGTTGGCGAAGTTTGATTACTTTTAATCACTTCGGATACTTTTATTATAAACGTCTCTTAGCCAAAAGATAAGGGCTAGCCCGGATATTTCATGAAGTCGGTTGTTATTCGGGGGATAATTCATTATGTCAAAGACTTGAGAGTGCAAAATAACGATTTTTCAGATTACAGTTTGTACCTGAATGGTTTTCTGAAAAAATCAGCTTCACATATTGCACAAAATCGTTCAAGCCATAGCTCTGCTATGACTTTCACGATATTTGTACAATTTGTTTTGCTGAGTTTTTCCAGAAACTCCATTCCCTTCATGAAACTTCCGGGCTAGTAGCGATTATCCTATCCATTCGTCTAATCGAACGTGTTATTCTTAGTTTTTCTTTGTTTTCAATTTTTTAAGTATAGGGTGTGGCAACAAGTGGCAAAAGTTATCAGCGATAAGTCATTTTTTCATGGCAAGGCAGAAAGTATCGGCGTGTTACTGGTTAATTTAGGAACACCTGATGAGCCAACAACTGCATCGGTACGAAAATATTTGGCTGAATTTTTAGCGGACCCTAGAGTGATTGAAATACCACGGTTTGCTTGGTTGCCTATTTTATATGGCTTGATTCTGCCAAAGCGCCCCGCAAAAAGTGCTGAAAATTACAAAAAAATCTGGCTGGATCAAGGCTCGCCGTTATTACATTATTCACAACGTCAGGCGGATTTATTGCAACAGGAAATTAAATCACGCATTAACGGCCCCGTGCATATTGAGCTAGCAATGCGCTATGGCAACCCCAATATTAAAACAGCTTTAACGACCTTAAAAGAAAAAGGCGTGCATCGACTATTAGTCTTACCCCTGTATCCGCAATATTCCGCAACAACCACGGCAACCAGTTTTGATGCAATTAACAAGGTGTTAAAAACGTGGCGTTGGATTCCTGAAATGCGCTACATCATGCAATACCATGATGCACCCAGTTACATTGATGCACTGGCAGAAAGTGTTAACACTCATTGGAATAAAGAAGGGCAAAACGATGTATTGTTAATGTCCTTTCATGGTTTGCCAAAACGTAATTTAGATTTGGGTGATCCCTACTTTTGCCAATGTCATAAAACAGGGCGTTTACTGGCAGAAAAATTGGGCTTACAAGAGGGGCAGTGGCGGCTTACGTTTCAGTCGCGCTTTGGCAAAGCAGAATGGCTTAAACCGTACACCGAAAGCACCTTAAAATGCCTACCAAAAAAAGGTGTTAAAAGTGTTGATGTGATGTGTCCAGGGTTTCCAGCAGATTGTTTAGAAACGTTGGAGGAAATTAATATGGAAAACCGTGGCTATTTTATGGCAGCGGGTGGGGAGGAATATAGCTACATTCCGGCACTTAACGATGCCTCTTCTCATATCAACGCCTTAGCTGATTTAGTACAACAGCATACGCAGGGCTGGAAGGAGGCTGATCCAAACTGGTCGGATGCGAATCAACAAACACTCGGAAAGTTAAGCGTTGATCTCGCCAAGAAAAAAGGCGCCAAGTTATGAACCAACAATTTGGCATTATTCTTATTGGCGATGAACTCCTTAATGGATCCCGCCAAGACAAGCACATGGCAAAAGTGATTGAACTGTTAAAAGCACGGGGGTTGGCGTTAAGTTGGGTACGCATAATTGGTGATACAGAAGATGAAATCGTGGGCACTTTGCAACAAACAATTCCCACAAATGATGTCGTTTTTAGTTTTGGTGGCATCGGCGCAACCCCAGATGATTTAACCCGTGCTAGTGCGGCGCGCGCATTTGGTGTAAAACTGGAGAGGCATGCCGAGGCACAAGCCATCATTGAAGATCAGTTTGGCGAACGCGCCTACCCCAATCGAATATTAATGAGTGATTTTCCTGTAGGTGCGAGCCTCATCCCTAATAGCATTAACCGTGTGCCAGGTTTTAAAGTGGTTCATCATCATTTTGTACCTGGTTTTCCGAATATGTCGTGGCCGATGCTGGAGTGGGTGTTGGATACACATTATTCTCACCTGTTTAATGAACACCCGGATGTTGACGTGCGTTGGGATATTCTCGGTGTTCCTGAAAGTACTCTGTTAGACATGATGAATACGCTGTTGGCAACGTTTCCAGAAGTACGCTTGTCTAGTTTGCCAAATACACAACGCCGAGGTGAGCTGATTGATTTTGGTTTAAAAGGCAGGCAAGTTAAGGTTGATGAAGCAGGGCAGTGGCTAGAAAATCAATTGGATGCAATGAATATTGCGTATAAATATCGTGGCTGAAAATTGTGGCATCACATTTAGCTTAGCCTTGTTGCACCCGCGTTATTGGTTGACTTGGTTCGGTTTAGGCGTGGCTTTTATTATCGCCCAATTACCCGACTCCTCACGACACTATCTCGGTCGAAAAGTGGGTAATGCAATTTATACGAATAAAAAAAAGAAACGTTACAACGTGGTTAAGACCAACCTAGAAATAGCTTTTCCCGATCTATCTACAGCTGCGTTAGAGTCATTAATTAAAGATCACTTAGAATGGTACGGCTGTGCTTTAGTTGATTACAGTTTACTGTTTTTTGCCAGTCAAAAACGACTTGAGAGGAAAGTTGAAATCTCAGGAAAACAACATATCGATCAAGCCTTAGCAGACAATAAAAGCATTATCATCTTATTAGCGCATAGTGTAATGTTGGAGTTTGGCCCTGCTGCCTTAGGTTTTCACTACGAAACATTTGGCTCTTACAAAAGCTCAAAAAATGCAGTCATGGATTGGATGATCGCCAAAGCAAGGTGCCGGCATGTAGCCTTTGTGGTATCGCGTGAGGAAGGCTTGCGTAAATTGGTAAAGTCTTTAAGCCCTTGCCGGCTAATGATTTTTTTGCCTGATGAAGATTTAGGTAAAGAAAACGCTGTTTTTGTCCCCTTTTTTGGCAAACTAAAAGCCACATTAACCACTACAGCGCGATTGGCGAAACTAGGAAAAGCAACTGCTTTGCCAGCATTCTCTTGGTATGACCCAGTAAGGAAAAAATATATTTTAGAAATTTCTCCGGCCTTACAAAATTATCCTAGCAAAGATGCTAATGCGGATGCCAGTCAATTAAATCAAGCCTTAGAGCGATTAATTCAGCAACACCCTGCTCAGTATATGTGGCTATTAAAATGGTATAGGACGAGACCCGAAGGAAAGCAGAATCTTTATAACTAGTTCTCACCTATGCCGTCATTTCTCATCAACATCATCATTCATTTTTTTCTTAGGGAAATAGATTTTCTTACGCCATAAACCACCTGTGCTAAAGTTTTCCCAACCCATTCGTAGCCAGTTTATTAATGAGAATGCTAACCATAGCGCCCAGAGTAGCATAAGTACTCGGTAGGCCAATAAGGGTACAGATAAAACCCAAGGCTGGGGTAGGTTGGCAGGTGATCTATCTTGGTACCAGCGTAACTCTCCAGAGTGAGAGCCATTTCCCGTCACTTGCATATCAGGGTAGCCTAGTAGACCTTGTTGCAAAGCGATAAATAAAGAGCCTAGAGCAACGAAGGTTAGTATGACTAATAAGATCTGGATCGTATTGAACTGCCAGCGACTTTTTAAATGCTGTAACTTAGGTCGATAACTTAAAGCAAGCAGCCAGCCAACGACAAGAATAATCATAATAGGTGTTGCCAAGCTTAAGCCTGCACCTAAGAGAAACCATTGCCATGCTTTTAGTGGTGAATCTTTGACTCTTCCTAGAAGGATTGAGCCAATCAATATGACCAGTAAAACACCCCAGAAAAGAACGGCTGGCCCCATAGAAGGGCCGTTTGCAAATAGCACCCAGCGATCTTTTCCAAGGGAAAGAGCGATGCTGCTATTAACATTTTCGACACCAATATTAACCGGAAGTACTGAAGTTTTTGTATTTATCTCTCCTGCTGTGCGCCATTTTAAGGTTATTTTTTGCTTCCCTGGGGTTATGGGTAAGCTGATAGTATTTTTATTTTGTTTTACCGGTTGTAGCTCATCGTTAATTTCGACAGAGATTAACTCAGCACCCGTGGGAATTTTAATTGGGTGTTGTCCGCCTCGACTACTGCGTATTTTTAAAGTCAATGTTGACTCTCTTAAACGCTTGCCAACGCGAGTATTTAAAATACTGCGGTCAATGGTAAGTGTGCGCCCAGCGACACCATTAGGTCGACTAATCGTTAAATCAACTATTTCACCCGGCCAAGGCTGCCACTTTGGAAGCCATGCTGAGCGTTGGTTATCTTGATGAACCTCAGGAATTCCATTGATTTCAACGTGCCATATTGGGCTAATGTCTAATTTCCATTCTTCAATCATTCCCCTTTCTTCGGTTGCCTTTAATTGTAATTTATTACTGGGGGGGAGTTGTGAGCGCCATGTGAGTTGACGTTGATTTGATGACATAGAAATTAAAACTTTATTGTCTTTTATGGGGTAAGCATTACTGAGAATTGACTCACCTTTTAACAAAGGGATTTTCATACTAAGAGGTGAGCCGGTCGGTGACAGCCGGATAACTCGTGTATCAACAAACCAATCTAAACCGAGGTGAAAGGTTCTCTCAACTTGAAGCAGCGGAGGTAAATAATTACTCAGCGATGTACTATCTGAATCTGTTTTTATCGCTTCAGCCTTTTTAGTGGATTGATTGCGGACTAGTTGTAGTTGCTGTGAAGGAATGTTATTTTCACGAATGCCTTCAACCGACCAGCCTGTTCCTTTCCACTCAACAAATTTTGGTGTTAACGGTAAGGCAAATTGTATTTGAGGTTGGGCAGGTAGCCTGCCTTGTAATACAACGTTATGAATACCTTTGGGTAAGCCCAACCATAGTACGGCAGAGCTATCACGATACAGGTTTTTGGCGGGAAGGCTGTTTAGTAATATGCTTTCTGGTTTCCATTGGTTTGCATTTCCCGGTAGTGGTACGGCAACGTTAGCGGCACTATGTATTTTTAAGAATACATTTATTCCTTGTTCTGATAACTCTAAACGCATTGTTTCTATTTGCGCGCACTCAGATAAACAATCTGGTTTTTCTAACATGCGTTGACGCAGTGTTTTCAGGAGTCGTGCGTTTGGGAAGCTAGAACTTGCTGATAATGCTTTATTGGGATTGGCTAAAGTTGGTAACGGTGAGGGCTGTACAATTTCTTCTTGCTTTGTCAGCTCAGTTTCAGCTTGTGCCTTATCTAAGGGAGTAATCATTAGCAAGCAGGGAAGTAACAGCATTAAGCTTGTACTGACATTATCTTTGACTTTCTTACTTACTGTTGTTTTTCGTTTGAAAATTCCAGCGATACTAGGAATCAACCCTTTTCCATGGGGCTTACCCATGTCTGCATCGGTTGAAATAACGCGTAGTAGCCGCCAAATTAAGAGTAGCAATAACATAACACGTAAAAAATTTAGCACTAAATTTTCTTTAGGAGAAATAAGGTTTAATTTCAAAGTCTGTGTTTGATTGACAGGACTATTCCAAATAAACCTAACTGCTTTCCAATCCCACGTTGGTAGCCCAGGGCCTGTTTGAATGGTTGCGTCAGGGTCAATCATGCTATTTACTTTGGTCTCATACTTAGGTTTTTGTAATCGAGGCGCACGTTTCTTCATTATCTTTTTTTCAAAGTCCATAGACTCAGAAAGCATAGGAGCAACTTCATCAGCAGCGATTCCACGAGAGTAATCGGATTGAGAGAAAGAACTTACAGGCGAATCATAGTTAGCGTATAAACCTAGTTGAGGGTATAAGCCGTTGCGAACTTGAGCAACCGAGAAAGGAATAACAATAAGCAACAGCGCTAGTAAACTAATATTACGATAACTCCAGACGAGTTTTTTCGCAAAACCCGCAGGTAATACTCTAAGCAGTGCGATTGCAATGATAAGGTTTATCCAGATATATTTAGGCGCATTAGTCTCATGCCAGATAAGGATCATTGTGAATAATGCAAATAACCCCCATTTCCAGTCCCATAATCGCGCGATTGAAATGGCGATAATGAGTACCAAAAATAAATCTAACAATGTCCAACTTTGTAGCCATGTATCAGGTAAATTATCAGCGCCATGTGCAGAAAATATTTTCCAGCCAGGAGCAAGGTACAGGGTGGTATTAACACTTTGGAAATCTTGTTGCCAGCCATTAACAGGAAGCGTTTGCGAGGATTGAGTATAACGATTGACGGTCTCTAAATTGATTTGACCACGACGAACTTCAATACCTCGTTCCTCACCATTACCGAGTGTGGTAATAAATTGTGGGTTCGCATCCATCGTTGCTGACCCAATTTTCAGTTCTGGCTTGCTTGTTAAGCGCCAATCACGTGTCATTGTGCCCTTTATGTGGTCATTGGTCGTGTAACCTTTACCATCAAAATCCATCCATATCACGCGTTGCAAGGTTAAGCGATTAGGTTTAGGGGATTCGCTGCCGCGCTGTAGTGTCTTGATCTTTAAGGTGTTATTTGTTTTAACCAAGTAGGCTGGCAAGGATTGCCATTCTTGAGGCAAACGTGTTTGCCTAGAATCAATAGAAGGTACACCGCTTAATTCTGTTAAGCGCAGAGCAGGATTTGAATTAAAAACCCAAACCTCTTGCGTGGGTAAGGGGGGGCTTGATGTTGCCGCAGATAGCTCATTAATGATGCCCGTTTTATATGATACTAAGTCTATTTGCCAGTTACCAGGGCGTACTTGAATGTGTAGATCTCCTCGACGGTTGATCTTGGCAGGTAGCTGGCTGTTTAATTTAAGCGGAGTAAAGCCTTTAAGTTGTAGCTTAGGAAAGGTGGCATCACGTGAACTACCTGAGACATTTAAAATCAATCGAGTATGCACTTGCATGGGATGCCCATCATCTACCTTACGGTAAACTTGTACATCTAAAGCATCTTGAATATTTTTTTGTTGTGTGGTTTTCGCTAACCACAGTTTTCCCTGTTGGTTTATTTGTGGGAAGTCAATTATCTTGCCGTCACGGCTAATTTCTACTATTCCAGTGGTAGGAGGAAGTAAAATTGAGTCTGGCAAATCATCCCATAAGAAATTACCGCTAATGACATGGCTACCTATTGGCAGTTTTAGCGAGGGATAACCACGTCGGTCTACCACAACAGCTTCTTGATTATTAACCTTTACCGCATGAGGCCATTGTTGCTGGTCGCCAGGCAGTCTTACCCATGTGGGAGCAAGGACTTCCCAACTCTGTGTGAAATCACCTTGCTTGTCGTTTAAGTTTAACTTTAAACGGGATGGCCAAGCACAATAAACAACATCGTTGTTGTTAAAAGCACGTGTACAATCTTGTTTTTCTTGTCCAAAAAGCGCCCACTCAACCCACGGTTTGAGTGGCTCTGGCACGTCATTTTTCTGTAAAGGAGTCGCGTTAAGAGAAACGTTGAATAGAACGCTTAATAACATACTTAACAACAAAGGAATGAAGGGAAAAGGTGTTGTTTTTTTCATTGTTGTTTTCACATCTAAGAACTTACGAAGATGTATAATAAAGTTTTTTCTCGGCTAGAAGAAGCTAATTAGTGTGTTCGGGGTAAATACTCAAGCTTCTGCTGGGAAATAGTGGCTTATCAGTGTTAATAGAGAAAACCGTTTATGACAAATCAAATCCTAGAAGACCTAAACTGGCGTAAAACGTCCAAACAGCAAGATAAAACCAAACGTATTTCTGAAGATGACTTAGCTGTATTTTTTGAGTCGTTGCGTTTATCCGCATCATCCATTAATTCACAACCTTGGCGATTTGTAGTAATTGAAAGTGATGCGGCGCGAGAGCGCTTTAGCCAGACTTTTGAGCATAAGTTTCAGTTTAATCAAAAGCATGCATTTGATGCTTCGCAAATTATTCTATTCGCCTATAACCCTCGTTATAACCGCGATAACTATGCCGAAGTAGTGGATAAAATGATCACAGATGGACGTATCAAAGCCGAAGGCCGCGAAGGTGCATTTGGTGGTTTTATGTTTGCCGAACTCAATACCGATGAAAATGGCGACACCAGCTGTTGGACTAAAGCACAGCTCTATCTTGCCCTCGGCAATGCGTTACACACCTTAGCACGGCTTAAAATTGCAGCCACACCGCTGGAAGGAATTGATACCGATTTGGTCAATAGTGCATTTGCAGCCGAGCTAGGCGGTTATCAATGCGATGTAGCATTAGCGATTGGCTATAGTGATACAGAGCAAGACTTTAATGCTAGCCTGCCCAAGTCACGGCGTAGCATGGAAAGTATTCTAGTTCGAGTTTGATCGGTTTAATCTTTCGCCGATAACGGGCTAACAGCAGCTCGATGATGAGCCACAGCATGTTTGTTGTGAGCGCTTGATTGCTTTGCATTGAGTCGGGATATTTCCTAGCTCAACGATAAGCTTGTCGTTGATAGCTTCAATTTTAGCAATGGCGTAAATAGCCGTTGTTTCACTGTTGTTTTTTTGGTATTCAATATTGATTGTACTCTCTTGATCTAATGGAGTGATTTGATTTACCTTGCTAATAATCGATAATGCTTTTTCAGCACTCATTGAACGCTTTTCTTTTGCTGGGTTTTCTGTATTCCAAAGTTGAACGACGGTTACTCTCCATTGATCTTTTTCTCCGCCACAATCAACGGTTTTAAAGCTCGCATCTTTGATTTCTGTAATGTGGTAATCCAAGGGGATGGCAAGTCCATCAACCTTGAAAATCAAATCTTTATTGGTAGATTGTTCTAAATAGTTTATAAGTTCACTGAGTTTCATGTTTTATTCCTGATGGTAGTTATTAAAATCCTTCTACGCTAAAGACGGTGCTGATAATAAAAAGACGCAATTTTGCGTCCTTCTGGCTAAACAATCGTCATAAATAATGCGCACTAATGGCTGGTGATATTGAGTACAAAAATGCAAACATTTGAAGACATCTGGGAAGATTGTCACCGTAAGCTTACTAGCTTTGTTAGTAAACGCGTCAGTGATCCCGCGATAGCAGAAGACCTTGTACAAGAAATATTAATCAAAGTTAATGCGAAGATAGAAAGCTTAGAAAGCACGAAAAAACTTCAAGGGTGGATTTATCAAATAGCCCGAAATACGATTATTGATTACTACCGCAGCAATAAAAAACTAGAGCGCGAATTGATAGATGATTTAATAGCGCCCGAGATAGATCAGATCAGTCAAGCACGGCAAGAAATTAGCATTTGTTTAACCGTATTAATTCGACATCTACCAGATAAGTACCGTGAGGCAATGACCCTGTCAGAAATTGAAGGTATCACTCAAAAAGAAATTGCTGTTCGGCAAAATATTAGTTTGTCGGGCGCTAAATCTAGAGTGCAAAGAGGCAGAAAACTACTTAAACAGTTACTTGCCGAGTGCTGTGTATTTGAATTAGATCATCAGCAAAGAATGATTGATTATCATCCAAAAGGGGAGTGTAACTGTTAACAGGGTCATTAAGTCCTAATTTCCAGATAGAAAACACAATGATAGCACAAGCCTTTAGATTCCTTAGAACATCCCAAAAATACTCGGTTAACCTACGGTGAAACGATTATTTAGTGAGCTTACCGTTTGTTGTTTAAACGGTTAACTCAATTATGCATGGCTTTTTGAATATCCTATGAAAGTAAAGTCTTGCACTCTTATTCGCGTTTCTATCCGGGGATTAGGGTTAAACGCGACCGATTTTGTCAGGAATACCCCAGTCATTAAATAACTCAATCAAAGGTCGTGTTAGCGGGTATTTATTGGCAACTTCCATTACATAATGTAGCGTTAGTGGCAAATCATCTAAATAATTCGCTTTGCCATCACGGTGATTAAGGCGTGCAAAAATCCCCAACACTTTTATATGGCGTTGCAAACCCATGTAGTCAAACCACTGAATAAAGGTCGCATCGGGTACGTTTTGCATCAGCCCTGCGGCTTCTGCTTGTTGTTTAAAACCTAATACCCACGGCGCGATGGTTTGATTCGGCCACTGGATGTAGCAGTCACGTAGTAGCGATGCTAAATCGTAAGTAATTGGGCCTAATACCGCATCTTGATAATCTATTATGCCAATATTACCAGCGGGGTTGTTTTCCAGTACCATTAAATTTCGAGAGTGGTAATCACGATGTACGAACACTTGTGGCTGTTGCTGTACAGCGGTACTAATCACATTAAAAATTCGATCAATGGTTTTTTGTTGCTCTGCGCTTGGCTTGATGCCAAGGTGCTTTTGCAAAAACCACTCAGGCATTAATTGCATTTCGGTTTGCAATAAAGCATCGTCGTATTCTGGCAGTCCTGCAGTGTTTGCTTGTTGGATATTGATTAAGCTATCCAGCGCTTCGCCATAGAGTTTATCCGCAGTATCGGCATTGAGTTGATCTAAATAAGGCGTGCTGCCAAAATCTTCAAGCAATAAAAAACCTTGGCTTAAATCTTGGCGAAGTATTTCAGGTGCATGCACCTCAGCATCACGCAAGCGTTGTGTAATATCTATAAACGGGGTGCAGTCTTCATGTTCTGGCGGTGCATCCATTGCAATGCAGGTTTTGCCAGTATCAGTAACACGAAAGTAGCGCCGAAAGCTGGCATCGGCTGATGCTACTTCAATTGTTGCATTGGGTGATTCTTGATGAATCCATTGGGTGAGTTGCTGAAGTCGGGTATCTTGTGTTGGCATTATTATTAGATGTTTTAGAGGTCTTAAATAGTCCACTCACCGAGCCATGAAGAGGTTGGTGAGTGGTAGTGTTTTACATATTTATTAGCTTTTAAGCCCGAGCATTTTAAAGATGGATGCTGCTGGACAAAAACCTGTAAATGAAGATTGTAAAAGGTTAAAGCCTATAAAAGCGGTAAACCAAACAAAGTTAGGGTGTACATAATGGGTGAGTAAAAGGCTGATAAAAATCATTACGCCTGCAAAGGCAGTTACGGCATTTCCAACTGTCATGGTGGTTCTCCTATTCGAAGTTAACGGGTTTTAATATCAACATAATCACGTGGTAGCGCGCCATTATAAAGTTGCCTAGGGCGACCGATGCGTGATTCTGGGTCTTGTATCATTTCATTCCAATGTGAAATCCAGCCGACGGTACGTGACATAGAAAAAATCACAGTAAACATATTCAGCGGGATTCCCATCGCTAATAATATAATACCTGAATAAAAGTCGACGTTGGGGTATAAATTGCGCGATACAAAATATTCATCTTCTAGAGCGATTTTTTCAAGTTCCATCGCGGTATCGAATAGTTCTTGATACTCATTATTCTCACCTAAGTTTTTAAGCAGATCATGGCAGGTTTGGCGAATAATAATAGCGCGCGGATCATGGCTTTTATAAACACGATGACCAAATCCCATAAGGCGGAATTTATTCGATTTATCCTTGGCACGGTCAATATAATACTGCGCATCTTTATCGGAATCCACAATATCCACAAGCATCCGAATCACAGATTCATTGGCACCACCATGCGCAGGCCCCCAAAGTGATGCAATACCTGCAGCGACGGCAGCAAAGGGGTTGGCTTCTGAACTGCCGGTTAATCGCACCGTTGAGGTAGACGCATTTTGTTCATGATCCGCATGTAAAATCATAATTAAATCAAGTGCTTTTACATAATACGGATCAGGGGTGTACTCTTCGGTTGGCATACTAAACATCATATGCAAAAAGTTTTCGGCGTAGCTTAAATTATTCTTCGGATAGGTAAACGGCAAGCCATTCGCATAGCGGTATGACCACGCCGCGATGGTCGGCATTTTGGCGATTAATTGATGTGCCGCTATAATCCGGTGTTCAGGGTTGCGGATATCAATATCATCATGATAAAACGCCGATAAAGCACCCACAGTACCGACCATAATTGCCATGGGGTGTGCATCCCGACGGAAACCACTGTAAAAGCGTTTTAGGGCTTCGTGTAGCATGGTGTGGCAAGTGATAATGGTGGTGAATTGTTTTAACTCTTTCTCATTAGGTAGCTCGCCATCCAGCAATAAATAACACACTTCCAGAAAAGTACTGTGTTTAGCGAGTTGTTCAATTGGGTAACCACCGTATTGCAAAACGCCTTTTTCGCCATCTAGAAAAGTAATTGAGCTACGACAACTAGCGGTTGATAAAAAACCTGGGTCATAAGTAAAGTAGCCTAACTCACGGTACAAACCACGCACATCAATAGTCGGTGTGCCATTGCTAGGGCGTAGAATCGGTAATTCAATTTCTTTGCCTGTCGAGTTGTCAATTAAGGTAACGGTGTCTTTTTTGCTATTGCTCATATTGATAAAAGTCTGGGGGATTTAATATTCAATACGCTATTATACCGCAACTAAGTTATTTTTTGGAAAATGCTGGAATATGAAAAAGGTTATATGGATAAGTTTGTTGTTGCTATTAAATGCTTGCGATAATAATACAGAAGAAAGTTTAAATAAAAGTATGCCTTGGAAGTCGACTGTGACCGCTGAGGGCTATACCAATGTTCTAGGTGTAGATATTGGCAAAGACACTTTTAAAGAAATCATGTTTAAATTACAGCTACTTGCAGAGCCCGCATTATTTGAAACAAAAGACGGCAAACTATCATTAGAAGCCTATTTTGGAAAAAAGCGTTTTGGCGCATTAGAAGCACGTTTAATTACTGAAATGGATGCAGATCAAGCATTATTAAAACAAATGCTGATTGACAAAGTCGGTGATCGTGAGGCTACGCCGAGCAACCTGTGGAAATATAAAATAACCGTAAAGAGTACCAAGATAGCCAATGATTTACGGGTGTGGCGTTTGATCTATCTACCAATCTCTGACTATGAAATAAAGCAAATGAAGTTCTTTGGCGAGCCTGAAGAAAAACTAAAAGTCAGCGAAACAGCCGAGTATTGGTTGTACCCGAGTCGAGGTGTCGCATTATTATATGATACTGCGGGCAAAGAGATTTTTTATTTTGTAGCACCCAACGAGTTCCAGCGTTTGCGCGATGCCTTGCCTAAAGAGGCCGTTATAAAAATTCAGTAAATTACAAAGGCGGGTAAAACTATCTGTTAGGATAAACAGATGAGAATCAAAGCAATATACTTATTATTAATACTTGTTTTAGTTACACCACTGCAAGCGCTCGAAAAGTGGCAACTGATTAAAGACCAAGATGCTATTCAAGTCTATTCCACAAAGATTCAAGGCGCGCGAATTAAGTCTGCCAAGGGTGAAATGACTATTTCTGCCAGCTTAGATGAAATTTTAACAATACTTGAAAATATCCAATTATTACCTCGCTGGTTATATAAATGTAAAAGCGCAAAGACCATCAAACAAGTCGATATCGTAGAGCGTTATGATTATATTTATTCAGATATGCCTTGGCCAAGTTGGGATAGAGACGTGATAGTGCGCTCAATTTTTCAACAAAACCCAAACACCAAAGTGGTTACCGTCAGTTTTGATACTAACCCTTCGATGGTTGCACTAAAGCAAAGAGTGGTGAGGGTTAAGCAAATGACTGGGCGGATGGTGCTTATTCCGCAGCGGGTAAAAATGACTAAAATCATCTACGAAGTCAATGCCGATCCTGGTGGAAGAATTCCCAAATGGCTGGTTAATGATATGATTAGCGACTTTCCGTTTTATTCATTAAAAAACTTACGAGAGTTAGTGATGAAGCAAAAAACTAAGCAGTAAAATCAAATATCTAAATGAAACCAGTCAGAATATTTATCAAAGTTATACTACTCGCAAGCCTATCAGTTGCTGGCCTTGTATTAATGGGTGTTTTTGCGAGAAAAGCATCACTAGGTCTTGAAGGTAAAATCAGCGAAAAGCAAAAGAATATCCGCCAGTGGTGGTTAAAGAAGGTCGTTCGAATCGTAGGTTTGCGCGTCGATGTTGCTGGGCAGAAACCCACACGGCAAAAATCTGCGTTATGGGTGTCTAATCACGTCTCATGGTTGGATATTCCTGTTATAGGTAGCGAGGGAGTTGCTTTTTTATCCAAAGCAGAGATTCGGCAGTGGCCGGTTATCGGCTGGCTAGGTGAAAAAGGTGGGACTGTTTTTATCAAAAGAGGCGGCAAAGGCGCATCAGAAAATGCCTCAAAAAGAATTGCTCAAAAAATACAGTCTAATGACAGCGTGTTGGTATTTCCAGAAGCAACCACAACGGATGGTAAAGATTTAAAGCGCTTTCATGCACGAATTTTCGCCCCCGCCATGGATCACAGCCTGCCAATTCAGCCTATCGCAATTCGTTATTTAGATGCGGCGGGAAATTATCATCCCAATGTTACTTGGGGTGACGAAAGCTTTATGAGCAACCTTATTACGATTTTGGGCGAATCTACTATTCATGTGGAATTGACCTTTTTGCCGATAATTAATGCCGAGGGTTTTAGCGAAAGAAAACAGTTAGCTAATCAAGCGTATAAACAAATTAGGCATATTGTGAAACCAAGTCTTATAGCAGAAGCAGAACAAGGAAAAGTCAGCTAATGCAATACGGAGAAAAATTCAACACAGTCAGTCACCTGTTAGCAGCATTGCTAGCCTTGCCGGGTGTTATCTATTTAATTATCCTAGCCTCACAAACAGGCGACCCTTACAAAATAGCCTCCGTAAGTATTTATGGGGTAACGCTAGTCTTGTTATACATTGCCTCAACGACTTACCATTATCACGCAGGCCCTTATAAAAAAATCTTTCAAAAGCTCGATCACCTTTCAATTTACTTGTTGATTGCCGGAACTTATACCCCCTATATGTTGGTGACATTAAAGGGAGCGTGGGGATGGTCGATTTTAGGTATCGTCTGGGGTTTGGCATTAATAGGAATTCTGCTTGATTTATGGCCAAAAAGTAATCGGAATAGGGTGAAACCGAGTGAAGAAGATAAACGCATTCCACAATTAATTATTTATCTAGTTATGGGCTGGTTAGTTGTTATTCCATTAAAACAGTTATTGGAGCAGCTATCCTCATATGGAATTACCTTATTGGCAGTCGGTGGAATTTTATACACGCTAGGCATTATCTTTTTTATTCTAGATCACCGCGTCAAGCACGCGCATGGTATTTGGCATCTGTTTGTTATCGGCGGTAGTGTTAGTCATTATGTTTCTATAAGCGTGTATGTGGTTTGATTTGAAAATACTTATAAAAATATTAAGTGCGCTGGCTCTTTTGACGGTGTTAGTATTTACTGTTTTTGCTTATGAAATAAGCAACGGCTTTAGGGATTATACGTCTTATTGTGAAAATTTTATCCCTCAGCTAGAGAAGTACTATAAAAATAATGGGCAATATCCAGATACGTTGAAAGCTTTTAAAACATCAGCATGGGACTTTAGATATAGCTACAAAAAATGTGGGTATCAAGCAGATCATATGGATAATAGTTTTATGTTTTTCTTTGGAGATGGATGGATTGATGTAGTGGGGTATGACTCTAAAACCAAGCAATGGTGGCGTGATTAAATGAACAGTGCCTCTAATAATAATCCCTTTTGGGAGCAAAAAACACTCACTGAAATGAACCGTGAAGAATGGGAAAGCCTCTGCGATCACTGCGGTAAATGTTGTCTAACAAAGCTGCAAGAGGATGAACCAGAGGAGTTTGATGAAAAAACAGAAGATGAGCATGCGGTTTATTACACTAATATCGTTTGTGATTTATTTAACCAAAAAGATGGCAGTTGCACCGACTATTGGAATCGAGAAACGCTGGTGCCTACCTGCTTGCGCTTGACCCAAGATAACCTCGATCAAATCGAGTGGCTACCCCCAAGTTGCGCTTATCGCCGAGTGATGGAAGGTCGCGGTTTAGCTGATTGGCATCACCTGGTTTCTGGGAGCAAACAAACCATTCA
>JALSJU010000002.1 GCA_026989145.1 Thiotrichaceae bacterium | reverse complement strand
TAACTTGGTCTTCAGAAACTTTAAGCTTTAGTTTTAAGTGTGCATTTTCTTTAATAGATTCTGCCAAGTAGTTTTTTACGATAGTGAATTCATTTTTGGCAACTTCACGTTGCTCTTTACCGTAATAATAATGCAACCACCAGCCTATTGCTGAGCCAACTAAAATGGCTAAGATTGTGATTACTGCTGTTTGATATAAAAAATATGTCATTTACCGTTCATCCATTTTGGTCGTAATAGCAGGCTTTCAACTATTACTAAATTAGGTTTCCTTCCTTGCTTTAATAGTTTAGCAAACAATTAAACGAAAAATCTTGTCAACTTATCACCATAACACCCTTTTTAGTCTGGCATTTTGTCCAAGTATTAATCACTTGCTTGGTTTTTAATCAATAGTTTATTATTGATCTCTCGCACCCCTTCAACATTACTACTTATTTTTTCTAAGGTAGAAGACTCTGCTTCAGAATTTACGATACCTTTTATCGTGACGTCTCTTCCTGAAACATCAACATTAATATTAGAATGCCCTTTTTCTTCTATTTTATGCGCTACTTTTTCTTTTATTTCTGTTTCCATCAATGGCCGCAAAAAATAATTAGAGGCTGTAACCAAAGTCACCAGTGCCAATAAAAAAATTAAAAGTAATAATACCAAAGGGCTTTTAGGTTTAGTCTTTTTCAAAGGGGGGCTAAGCACTACAATTTGACCAACTATTAATAAGCAACGAGAAGAAAGGTATCAAAACTATTGGCGAATAGTTGCTAGCTTTAGATGGCTGGAACAAGAAAGGGGACTAGAGGGAAAACTTGTTTAAGCTTTAAGCAAAGCAAGTAGTGACAGCCATTCGCGTTGCTTTTGGCTTGATAAATTCAACTGTTTGCAGAGCTTAATAAGTGCACATTCATCAAAAGGTTTGGGTTTAAACACACTGTTATCAATCGGTTCAATATCACATTGAATTTCCGTTAACTGACGGGCAATTCGTATCGTTTCAATAGAATTAAAGATAGCATCCTGTATTTGTAGTGCTCCACGAATTTTTAACTGGCCAATTTCTTGAATAGAATTTAACAAATTGTCTAAGTTATCAAAGTGTTTAAGTAATTTACCTGCGGTTGTCATTCCCACACCTCGTACCCCAGGGATATTATCAGATTTATCGCCTGCTAAAGCGAGTTGATCAGCAATTTGTCTTGGCTTAGCTTTAAGGCGTTTGGTAATCGCTTTGGTGTTTAGTTTTTGTCCCTTTTGGTATTCCCACCAATGATCATATTGGTAAACCAGTTGAGCCAAGTCTTTATCTGCACTAATTATATTAATGGCAATATTATCTTGGCGTAGTGATTTTGCCCAGGTGCCGATTAAATCATCCGCTTCATATTTTAAACTAGCTGCCTGATGAACCCCTAAACATTGGATAAACTGACGACACAATTTAAACTGATGTTTAAGCGATTCAGGTGCAGGCGGGCGATTGGCTTTATACGCTGGGTATATTTCTTTTCGGTGAGAGGTCTGTAAACTTTCATCAAACGCAAAAGCGATTAGCTCAGGTTGTTCAACAGACAATAAACGGTAAACAAAATCAATAAAACCCAGCACAGCATTAATGGGTTGACCACTAATATCCATTTGTTCCGTTTTATAGGTGTACCATGCCTTAAATACATAGATACTAGAATCAATCAGCCATGCAGTTTGAGTAGGCTGATTATGTTTTTGTAATGAATTAATAAATTTTGACCCAAGGATTCAACTGAGACCGGCACTTTTGACTGATTGATGTACTAGGAGCTTGTCCGAGAACTACGACCGTAGCGAAAATTACAGAATTATCATAAGTTGTGATGATCGAAAGAGGCGAATAGCACGGCTATTTGACGATTTTGATAAGCTCAAATTATGATAATTATGGGATTTGCAGTAGGTTTCTAGTTCTCGGACAGGCTCCTAGCCATAACGTCCATCAACACGCGCTTTTATTAGCATCGGCGCGTATCGTATAAAAAATAGACCGAATGCGATAATCCATAGTATTTGAGATATTGTTATTAACTGCAAGTAATAATTACCTAAAAATATCGGCAAGATTACCCTAACAAAAGCACCAATAAATAATAGAGCAAATATAAGGTGTAATATTTTAGGCGGCTCAAACACATTGTTACCAGTGTGCCCCAATGATACACGTGCCATCATACCTGATGTAATCATGCCAACACCACCATAGGCAAAAGCATGTAGCGCAAGAAAGGGGGAGAGATTAGTTAAAAGCGACATTGCTTTAAGTACAAAACCTAAAACAATCCACGCATAACCGATGTATAAAACCCACAATAACGACTTCTTCCATATCGCTTTATGATACCAACCGGTTAAACGAGCGCCGTGTAAAGCAACTAAACTTAGTGCGAAGAAAAGAATGAGGTATTTCCCTTGAGGATGGTTGGCAGGGATAAAAATATCAGCCACAGAAAATGATAAAAATAGCCACAGACTACTGGCATCAACCCATTGGTAATTTTTAGCCTCAAAAGGACAACCTAAACCTTTCTCAATAAAAAATGGGATAACTCGTCTGCCCATATTAAAAATAACGGCTAACATGGTATGAAAAGCCAATGTACAAGCCGTAATGAACGCCGTTATCAAGATAACCGAGCAGGCCTAAATAAAAAATAATGTTGGCAAACCACATCAGGAATAATTTGCCGCTAAACGCTAAATTCTTCCATTGTTTCTTTTTAAACACGGGAGATGAAAATGCCCACATCACCACCAGCAAGTACAAGCTATCAATGATAGCTAACGTAGGTAAGGCCCAACTACCGGGTACAAATGCTAAAACTCGAGCAACCAACCAAAGTAAAAACAAACCTAACAGTGGTTTTTCATGAATCGTTTGAATGCCTGTCCAGTTTTTTACAGCAGTCAATAAAAATCCGGTTATAGTTGCCATCGCAAAACCAAAAATCATTTCATGCGCATGCCAACTGATAATATTGTAGTCATTAGGCAAAATAGCAGCGCCTTGGCTATACAACAAAAACCATAGAAAAATAGACACCACCGCATAGGATAGAGCGGCAAAAAAGAAGGGGCGAAAGGCTAAGTGTAAAAAAGCTGTTTTACCCGTGTACTTAGTTTCAATATTGAGCATCTTCTGATCTTACCACTGCAGTAAACCGATACAATGATATTTATCTATAAAAAGTAGACTTAATCCGTTCTTCATCAATATTTCTACAGTATAATTCTGCCATCGTATTAACTAAGGCTCTCTCACTTATGTCGACATCGACACAAACACGCATTAATGACTCATCTATTTACGATACTTCTACCTTTCAAGGTTTAATTTTTGGTCTTCAAGATTATTGGGCGAAACAAGGCTGTGCCATTTTACAACCTTATGATATGCCTATGGGTGCGGGTACTGACAATCCAAATACATTTCTTCGTGCAATTGGCCCTGAACCATGGAATGCTGCTTTCGTACAACCTTCGCGCCGCCCAACGGATGGACGTTATGGTGAGAACCCGAATCGTTTACAGCGTTTTTACCAATTTCAAGTAATTATGAAGCCTTCACCATTAGAAATTCAGGAGCTATACCTTGGTTCGCTAAAGGCACTTGGTTTTGATCCGCTTGAGAATGATATTCGTTTTGTTGAAGATAATTGGGAGTCTCCGACTTTAGGTGCCTGGGGCTTAGGGTGGGAAGTTTGGCTGAACGGCATGGAGGTGACTCAGTTCACCTATTTCCAGCAAGTTGGCGGACTAGAATGTAAACCCGTTATGGGCGAAATTGCCTACGGCTTAGAGCGTTTAGCGATGTACTTACAAGATGTTGAAAACGTTTACGATTTGGTTTGGGCGATTGACCCAAGCGGTGAAAAGGTCACTTATGGTGATGTGTATCAGCGTAATGAAGTTGAGCAATCAACCTATAATTTTGAAAAAGCCAATATCGAAGAATTATTTCATCATTTTGATGCCGCTGAAAAAGAATCTCAAACATTGATCGAAGCAGGACTTCCACTACCGGCTTATGAGCAAATGTTAGGCGCATCTCACGCCTTTAATTTACTCGATTCGCGCCATGCTATTTCAGTAACAGAGCGTCAGCGTTACATGTTGCGGGTACGATCATTATCACGTGCGATTGCCCAAAGTTATTATGATTCTCGCAAAGCGCTCGGCTTTCCTTTGGTTAAAAATAAAACCAATCATAAGGAGGATGCATAATGTCTAATACCAACATGTTAAACACTAATGATTTACTCATCGAAATTGGTACAGAAGAGCTACCACCAAAAGCTCTACAAACCCTTTCAAACGCATTCACAGCAGGCGTAGTGGCAGGGCTGAAAGAAGCATCACTAGAAGCACAAGAAGTGATTTCATACGCGGCACCACGCCGTTTAGCGATACTATTAAAATCAATCCCGACCAAGCAGGCCGACCAGTCCGTCGAGCGCAAAGGCCCAGCAAAAGCAGCCGCATTTGATGATGACGGCAACCCCACTAAAGCAGTTCAAGGCTTTGCCCGCTCATGCGGAGTCACACCACAAGAGCTGGATGAAATTGAAACACCCAAGGGAACTTGGTTAGTTTTTAAACAAGAAGTTTCTGGTAAAAATACCAGTGAGTTAATTGCCGATATTGTCAGCCAATCCTTAGCCAAACTCCCTATCCCCAAACGAATGCGCTGGGGCGCAAGCGATATTGAATTTGTAAGGCCCGTGCATTGGATACTTATGATGCTGGGTGATGAAGTCATTAATGCTGAAATTCTCGGAGTCACCTCTGGCATTACCAGCAAAGGTCATCGCTTTCATCACCCTGAAACTATTGTGATAAAGCAGGCTGCAAGCTATGCAGATCAACTTCGTGAGCAAGGTCATGTGATCGCTAATTTTGCAGAACGCCGAGACGAAGTACGTGCTCAAGCAGAAGCGGCTGCCAAAGAACTTGGCGGAGTAGCTCATATTGAGGGTGCCTTATTAGATGAAGTCACTGCGCTGATCGAGTTACCGATTGCGGTAAGCGGTAGTTTTGATAAGAGTTATTTAGAGATTCCACAGGAATGTTTAATTTCGAGTATGCAAGACCATCAAAAATATTTTCCCGTCGTTGATAACACGGGCAAGCTAATGGCGCACTTTATTACGACCAGTAATATCAAAAGTTCAAATCCTGACACCGTGAGGCAAGGTAACGAGCGAGTGATTAGTCCACGTTTTGCCGATGCTAAATTCTTTTGGGATCAAGACTGTAAAGTAACCTTAGAGTCTCGTCGTGAAGATACAAAGAAAATAGTCTTCCAGCAAAAACTAGGGACACTCTATGAAAAAACAGAACGTGTCGAAAAGCTGGTTGGATTTATTGCTAGTGAGTTAGGCGCTGACAAACAACAGGCGGCACGCGCAGCAGTATTATCAAAGTGCGACCTACTCAGTGAAATGGTCAATGAGTTCGCAGAATTACAAGGCATCATGGGTAGCTATTACGCCAAAAAAGATGGTGAGCCAGGGGGTGTAATCGCTGCTATGCTAGAGCAATATCAGCCTGGTTTTGCTGGTGATATAATCCCCGCAAGTGAGACGGGCAAGATTCTTTCATTAGCAGATAAGCTAGATACGCTGATGGGCATCTTTGCAATCGGTATGAAGCCTACCGGCAGTAAAGACCCATTCTCATTACGTCGTGCAGCTTTGGGCGTGTTGCGTATTGTTATTGAAGGAAAACTTAACTTAAACCTTGAGGGCCTGCTAACAAAAGCCTACGAAGGAATAGCAGAAAAAGTAAATTCAACAGACTCCATTCAAGAAGCCCTTAACTTTATCATGGGTCGCTTGCCTGCTTACTATAAAGACCAAGGAATAGATGCCGAAACAGTTGCAGCAGTAGCCAGTTTAAAACCAACAAGCCCACTCGATTTTGATCATCGCGTAAAAGCAGTTGCTTCGTTTAAAACACTTACCGAAGCCGAACCACTGGCAGCGGCAAATAAACGCATCAGTAATATTCTTAAAAAAGTAGAAGGAACAATATCTGAATCAGTTGATGAATCCCTATTTCAAGAACCCCAAGAAAAATCACTGTACGAGTCAGTAAAGGCGCAACAAAAAATCGTAGAGCCGTTGTTTAAAAGTGGTAACTACTCAGCAGCGTTAACCTCATTGGCAAGTTTAAAG
>JALSJU010000001.1 GCA_026989145.1 Thiotrichaceae bacterium | reverse complement strand
TGAGTCATTTTGATAGTGTTTGATATATTGATTATCTTATCGCACAAATAAAAGTGCCCCTTCACCGGGGAGAGCGAAAGGGCACGGGGTTGAGACTGGTAGTTATTTTATTTTTATATTACTAAACTACTCTCCGCCTCTGGGGCTTGCTTAAAAATTCCGTTTCGTACTGTTCTGTTAGTTAGCATTTGCTGAACTTCTTTGTTTCGGGCAAAAGCTTTTTGTTATTTATTCCCTATTGTGTCTCTATTAATGCAATGCGAATGCCAACTTCTTAAGATTAACAATAAGATACTGATAAACATGGAAAATTTAATATTTTACTTTTATTTTTATTTTTATTTTCTGATGAAAAAGTGTCACAAGCTGACAAAACTTGTCATTAGTGTCAGTTTTAGACCTGTCACTTTGTTAAGGAAACCCTGATCAAGTCCAATTATTTTTAGCTTGCCAAATTTTAGACAATAAAAAAGGGCGATTAGCCCTTTTTTATTTAACTGATATTCAAAGCTCTTTTAATTTATGAGCCTTTGGCATTACGAGAAGCGGTCTTACGCGCACTCTCGGAAAGAACTTTTTTACGAACACGAATGCTCTCTGGAGTAATTTCAACCAGCTCATCATCATCAATAAACTCTAGTGCTTGCTCAAGTGTGAATTTGATAGGCTTGGTCAAAATCAAGTTTTCATCGGTTCCTGCCGCACGAATATTGTTTAGCTGCTTCGCTTTAAGCGGGTTGACGACTAAATCATTATCCCGCACATGAATACCAATGACCTGACCCTCGTATACGTCTTGCGCATGCTCGATAAACATTTTTCCACGCTCTTGCAGGTTAAATATTGCAAAAGCTAACGCTTTACCTGTTGAGTTTGAAACTAGAACACCGTTGTTTCTCTGACCAATCTCTTCTTTTATCATTGGTCCATAGTGATCGAATGAGTGATAAAGCAAACCAGTGCCCGAGGTTAATGTCATGAACTCGGTTTGAAAGCCGATTAAACCACGTGAAGGAATCTCGTATTCCAAACGTACCCGGCCTTTTCCATCGGGTTCCATATTTTGGAGCTGACCTTTACGTTCGCCCATTTTTTCCATGATGCTACCTTGATGCTCATCTTCAATATCAATGGTAAGGTTTTCATAAGGCTCTTCGCGGTTATCACCTTCGCCACGAATTACAACTTCAGGTCGCGATACAGCGACTTCAAAGCCTTCGCGGCGCATATTTTCAATTAAGATACCGAGGTGTAACTCACCACGCCCTGATACTCTAAACTTATCAATATCATCACCGGGTTCAACACGTAGTGCAACGTTATGTAACAGCTCTTCATCCAAACGCTCTTGAATATTACGTGAAGTAACATATTTACCTTCTTTGCCCGCAAACGGTGAATTGTTAACTTGGAAAGTCATGCTAACGGTAGGCTCATCAACGGTCATTGGTGGAAGCGCTTCAACGTGATCAGGATCACAAAGCGTATCTGAGATATACAGCTTATCCATACCGGTAAATGCAATGATGTCACCTGCTTGCGCAGTATCTACATCAACGCGGTCTAAACCATGAAAACCCATTGGTTGTAGTACACGTCCGGTACGGATTTTACCGTCGTCGCCGATTACTTTAACAGTAGAATTCTTGTTAATTTTGCCCTTTTTAATACGACCAATACCAATCAAACCCGTGTACGAATTATAATCAAGTTGACTGATCTGCATTTGAAATGGCGCATCTGGGTCTACATCGGGGTGGTTAACGCTATCAATAATAGTCTGTAGCAACGGTGTCATGTCGCCTTCACTAACATCTTCCTCTAAGCCTGCATAACCGTTAATAGCCGATGCATAAATTACTGGAAAATCAAGTTGCTCATCGGTTGCTCCGAGCTTATCAAACAACTCAAACGTTTGGTCAAGCGCCCAATCTGGTCGTGCCCCTGGACGGTCAATTTTATTAATTACAACAATTGGTCTAAAACCCATCGCAAAAGCTTTTGACGTTACAAAACGGGTTTGAGGCATAGGTCCATCAACCGCATCAACCAGCAAAAGTACTGAGTCAACCATTGATAGTACGCGCTCTACCTCGCCACCAAAGTCGGCGTGACCCGGTGTATCAACGATATTAATGCGGTAGTCGCCCCACGTAATCGCCGTATTTTTGGCTAAAATAGTAATGCCACGTTCTTGCTCGATTTCATTCGAGTCCATCATGCGCTCAGTTACGTCAGCGCGGTCACCTAAAGTGCCAGATTGTTCTAACAGCTTATCTACAAGGGTGGTTTTACCATGGTCAACGTGGGCGATGATGGCAATATTTCTTAAATTTTCTATCACGATTATTTACTCGGTTCTTTCAATATTATATTTAAGCCTACATCAGGCTTATTTTTGACAAATCGCAGTGCGATCTTGGATGGGCGCGGATTATACTAGGAGGCTTAGCGAATTGACACCTTTATTAATTAGAGAAAACCCATATGCAAGCTAAAGCAAAACCAACCCCCTACGAGCAAATGGGTGGGGACAAACCTGTACGACAACTTGTTGATCGTTTTTACGATTTAATGGATGAGAAGGAAGATGTTAAACCACTTAGAGATTTACATGCAAAAAGCTTACGGATATCACGCGAAAAGCTTTTCCTTTTCTTAAGCGGTTGGCTAGGTGGCCCACAACTGTATGTCGAAAAGTACGGTCATCCGATGTTACGTCGCAGACATCTACCATTCGCCATAGATGCCTCACAGCGTGACCAATGGCTAGATTGTATGAATATTGCATTGGATGAGCAGGTGGAAGAACCATTGCGAACAGAACTAAAAGCATCCTTTTTTAAAGTCGCTGATCACATGATTATTTAAGAATATCGGTAGCTAATTGTAATACTTTTTTGCTTATTTGGTGTATATTACTTATTTACTTACTAAATTTAGGATGTTTGAAATGTCTTTCCCTGATGCTTTTTACCGCTGGCGCCCTCACCCTTGGCACGGCCTTAGTGCGGGCGAAGATGCCCCCGAAATTGTTAATGCTTATATCGAAATCACACCTTACGACCCTGTCAAGTACGAAACTGATAAAAAAACAGGTTACTTAATGGTTGACCGGCCGCAAAGAGCCTCGTCTTTACAGCCTTCTTTATACGGCTTTGTGCCACGCACCTATTGTGGAAAACGCACCGCAAGTTTGATGGGTAGAGATGGCTTAAAAGGTGATAAAGATCCTTTAGATATTTGTGTGTTTTCAGAGCGCCCCATTACCCGCGCAGATATTTTATTACACGCAAGGGTGTTAGGTGGCCTGCCGATGATTGATGATGGCGAAGCGGATGATAAAATCATAGCAGTGCTAGCAACTGATAATATTTGGGGTGAAGCGCGCGAGCTAACTGATTTACCTGCCGTATTGATTGAGCGTTTAGACCATTATTTTAGAACCTATAAAATGTTGCCGGGTAAAGAAAGCACAGTTGAAATTGGTGAAGCTTACGGTCGTGAGCATGCACAAAAAGTTGTTCAAGCGTCAATGGAAGACTATCAAGAACGTTACGGCGATTAATACTTATGCATACCATCAAACAGGATGCCACAGATAAGCTAATAGAAATCTCGTCTGTGGATGCGAAAGCGTTAATGGATACGGATGAAGTTTCTTACCTAATTGATATTCGTTCGAGTATGGAATTTCTGTTTATTGGCCACCCTGTAGGCGCTATCCATATTCCGTGGATGGACGAACCAGACTGGGAGATTAACCCACACTTTACTGCTGATATTCGTAAACTTTTACTGGGCGGAACGATCTGTAGCGACAAAGATCATTGTGCCAATATTATTTTAATTTGCCGAAGCGGTAATCGCTCCGAGATGGCAGGAAAAATATTATTAGAAGCTGGCTTAAAGCGTGTCCATCATATTATTGATGGATTCGAAGGCGATAAAAATGACAATAATCAACGTTCTACACTTAATGGCTGGCGCTTTAACGGCCTCCCTTGGGAGCAGTGTTAGTTAGCCTTTGTGTAAGCAGTCTCTAAATGACATCGGCTCCCGCCTCAACCAGGAAATTCCACCCTTTTTTAGCAAGTTACAAGGTCTCAATTCGATTGTTATCCACTGATTATTTCATATTTTTGATAGTTATCATTTTCCACTTCTCTTTGTAGATGATAAGCTAAGATCAGATTTGATAAATCTCTACCCACTAAATCATTGATATAGATATTAGAGAAGGAGAAAAGAATGGTAAATGAAATGATGCCGGCACAGCTAATAGCCAAGGTAAACTTATGATCCCTACAGAAGACGTTGTTGATATATCCCGTTTGCAGTTTGCCACGGTTGCGTTGTATCACTTTTTGTTTGTTCCTTTGACTATCGGTATGACTTTTCTCATAGCGATCATGGAATCTGTCTATGTGATGACAGGCAAACAAGTCTATAAAGACATGACGAAGTTTTGGGGAAAGCTATTCCTAATTAACTTTGCAATCGGTGTTGCTACAGGCTTAACGATGGAATTCTCCTTCGGGACTAACTGGTCTTATTATTCACATTACGTAGGGGATATTTTTGGTGCGCCACTGGCGATCGAAGGCTTGATGGCATTTTTCTTAGAAGCGACGTTTGTAGGTATGTTTGTATTTGGCTGGGATAGGATGTCAAAAATTGAACATTTATCTGTTACTTGGCTTATGGCAATAGGCACCAACTTATCAGCGCTTTGGATTTTAATCGCCAACGGCTGGATGCAAAATCCAGTGGGCGCAGAGCTAAATATCGAAACCATGCGCATGGAGCTAACCAGCTTTAGCGAGATTCTGTTTAACCCCGTGGCGCAAGTTAAGTTTATCCACACTGTCGCGGCGGGCTATGTAGCTGGCTCCATGTTTGTGCTGAGTATCAGTGCTTGGTATTTATTAAAAGGGCGTGATATTGCTTTTGCTAAACGCTCTTTTGCGATAGCTGCTGCCTTCGGCACCGCGGGTATTTTCTCTGTAATTTTACTAGGTGATGAGAGTGGTTATGAAGCAGGTGATGTACAAAAGTATAAGCTTGCTGCTATAGAGGCTGAATGGGAAACCGAAAAAGCCCCCGCGGCCTTTACCGCTTTTGCGCTTCCTGATCAGGAAGCACAAGAGAATCATTATGCGCTTAAAATTCCTTATGCCTTAGGTATCATCGCCACTCGGTCTTTAACCGAAGAAGTCAAAGGCTTAAAAGATATAATTGATGAAAACGAAGGTAGGATTCGTAATGGCATGTTGGCGTACGCCCTGTTTGAAAAAATCCGAAAAAAGACGGCAACCGACGTAGATAAAGAAAGCTTTGATAGTATGCGTGATGACTTTGGTTATGGCTTGTTACTGAAGCGTTATACACCAAATGTTGTCGATGCTACCGAAGAGCAAATTAAACTAGCTGCAAAAAATAGTATTCCGCAAGTTGCACCCTTGTTTTATGCCTTTCGTATTATGGTGGGTGCCGGAGGCGCGATGTTAATCGTCTTTTTACTGGCATTTTTCTTTACCAGCAAACGTACCGTATTTGAAAAACGTTGGTTTCTGTGGATTTGTTTTATCAGCTTGCCATTGCCTTGGATTGCCATAGAAACAGGTTGGTTTGTCGCAGAGTTTGGTCGCCAGCCTTGGGCAGTGGGTGGCGTATTACCCACAGCGATGGCTTCCTCTAATCTAGAGTACACAGATGTTTTATACAGTTTAATTGGCTTTATCACCTTGTACACCGTATTACTCATCATTGAAGTTTACTTAATGCAAAAGTTTGTACGCATTGGGCCTAGCTCATTACATACGGGTCGTTATCACTTTGAGAAAGATGCGCATGCAGGCAATAAAAGTTCTTCTAACTCACCAACCCATCAAGAACTGATATAGGAGCACATCAACATGGAATTTTTCGATTATGCAACGTTAAAGTTTCTCTGGTGGGTAATCATCGGCATTCTTTGGATAGGCTTTGCTGTAACCGTTGGCTTTGATTTAGGTATCGCAATGATCTTGCGTTATGTGGGTCGCACCGATGATGAGCGTCGAGTCGCTATCAACGCAGTGGCTCCACACTGGGATGGCAATCAGGTTTGGCTAGTGCTGGCGGCCGGTGCATTATTTGCCGCGTGGCCAAATGTGTATGCAACCGCTTTTTCAGGAATGTACTTGGCAATGATGATTTTGCTATTTGCTTTAATTGGTCGGCCACCTGCCTTTGATTATCGCTCAAAATTAGAAGGGAGTAAGTGGCGTAACGCATGGGATTGGGTATTAGTGAGTACAGGTTTTGTACCACCATTAATTTTTGGTGTTGCGATGGGTAATTTATTTTTAGGACTACCGTTTCATTTTGATGAATACATGCGTTCAACGTGGGATGGTGGCTTCTTAAACTTATTGCAACCCTTCCCCTTATTATCGGGTGTTCTGGCTATTGTGATGTTCTTAATGCAAGGCTCAACCTATTTGATGGTACGCTCAGATGCCAATGTTTACCAACGTGCTCAACGTGTAGCAACAATCTCCTCTATTGCAGTAATCACACTGTTTGCATTAGGGGGTGTTTGGATTGCGTTTGGTATTGATGGCATGCGTATTGTAAGCGGAGGAGAGCCTGGAGGCGTGGCAAATCCAACCTTAAAGACGGTAGAGTTAGCCACAGGTGCATGGCTGGATAACTATTCAAAGTATCCTATCATGATGGTCGCACCAGCACTTGGGTTTGTGGGTGCAATAATTGCATTGATTTTTTCACGAGTTAGAAAAGCATCTGTCGCATTCCTTGCATCCACAATGAGTTTGATAGGCATTATATTAACTGCAGGGTTTTCGTTATTTCCTTTCATCATGCCATCATCATTAAACCCAAATCACAGCTTTACAGCGTGGGATGCGGTTGGCTCTGAGTTAACCTTAAAGGTATCATTTTGGGCTGCGGTAGTATTTGTCCCCATTATCGTGTTCTACACCAGTTGGTGTTACAAAAAAATGTGGGGGCCGCACACGGTTGAGTCTATTAAAGAAAATAGTCATAACCTTTATTAGCCAGTTTTTCGTTTATATCGTTATTAATAGGAGTTAATTTATGTGGTATTTTGCTTGGTTATTAGGCGTATTGTTGGCTTGCTCCATGGCGATCATCAACGCAATGTGGTTAGAGCTTAATGGCTTAGATGACGATGAAAAAGAAGATGATTAATTTTTCCTCATAGTTTATTTTTGAAATAAAAAGGCGTAGAACGGCAATCGTTCTACGCTTTTTTTATGATGATTTTATATGTCCACTGATACACGCACTAAACGTTTTTTAAATACTCAAAAAACCATTACCTCAGGCTGGTTGCAAATTTCTATCGGGCTTGGTTTATTTTCAGGTTTTCTATTGATTGCTCAAGCATGGTTTTTAGCCAGCGCCATCAATGGTGTAATCTTTGAAAAACAAACACTCCATGAGGTACAAAACTGGTTATGGATGTTACTGGCAGTTTTCTTGATACGTGCCATTTTAGCTTGGGCATCTGAAAAAGCGGCATTCCATGCTTCTGCAAAAATCAAACAACAATTACGTGATAAATTACACCGGCATCTATTAAATGCTGGCCCAATAACACTGGGCACTGAAGGAAGTGGCGAAAGAGTCAACACATTAGTGGATGGCATCGAAGCACTCGAAAACTACTACGCTCGCTACCTCCCCGCGATGTCTTTAATCGTTTTAGTGCCGTTATCTATTTTGGTTTTTGTGTTCCCGATTGATTGGATTTCAGCAACCGTCATGTTGGTAACTGCCCCATTAATTCCTTTCTTCATGATATTAATCGGCAAAGGTACCGAAAGCCTTAATAAAAAACAATGGCGCAAACTAGCACGCATGAGTGCTCATTTTCTGGATATGATTCAAGGCTTAACTACCTTAAAAATATTCAACACCTCAAAACGAGAAGCAGATCTAATTGCACGAATATCAGATGATTATCGTCGTAGTACCATGTCTGTTTTAAGGGTCGCTTTTTTGTCTTCACTCGTTCTGGAGTTCTTAGCCACCGTGAGTATTGCCATGGTTGCTGTGTTGATTGGTTTTCGTTTGTACTACGGAGAGATGGATTTTTTACTGGGGTTCTTCGTCCTTTTACTTGCTCCCGAATTCTATTTGCCACTGCGCAACATGGGCACACATTATCATGCTCGCATGGAAGCCATTGGTGCAGCAGAACAAATGATAGATATTTTAGAAACCCCCATTCTAAATGCCGCTGATGCTACTGACTCTACCGATAAAAATATTAACGATACGTTATCACCAATCAATAAACCCAGTAATATTCAGTTTAAAAATATCAGTTTCCACTATGAAAAAGGGCGCCAGGCGTTGGATAATTTTAGTCTGGAAATTAAAGCTGGTGAACGCATTGCACTTATCGGTGAAAGTGGTGCAGGAAAAAGTACCGTAGCTAATTTATTGCTTGGTTTTATCAAGCATAATAAAGGCAATATTACGGTGAATGATGTAGATTTAAAGCATTACCCGATTGAGCAATGGCGCACACAACTTGCATGGGTGCCGCAGCGACCCTATTTATTTCACGGTACGATTGCCGACAATATCCGTTTAGGCGCAACACGTGTTGCCGATACTGACATAAAAAAAGCGGCAGAATTGGCAAACGCAGCAGAATTTATTGAATCATTTACTGATGGCTATGACACCTTGATAGGCGAAAAAGGTGAAGGCTTATCCGGTGGACAAATTCAACGCATTGCCTTAGCGCGCGCTTTTTTGAAAGATGCGCCGTTATTAATTTTAGATGAAGCAACGGCAAACCTTGATAAAACCAGTGAAGAACTAATCCAACAAAGCATCAAACGTTTATCAAAAGGCAAAACCGTCATTATCATCGCGCATCGACTTAACACCATTAAAGATGCGGATAAAATTGTTGTTATGAATAAAGGTCGGGTGGTTGAAGTGGGTACGCATCAACAGTTACTTATCTCTGATAACTCCTCAAAAGAAAGCGCTATAAACTATAAAAAAATGCTAGCGATTTTTGAAGGTATGGAAAGTCCCGCATGAGTGACTCTATTAAAACAAATTCAGAAACGGAAACCACAAAAAAGCCACAAAGTGACAGCGCTGTGTTCTTACGACTTTGGCGATTATTCAAACCTTATTGGGGCTGGATGTCACTAGGTATTCTACTGGCACTCATAACCGTTTTATCCAACGTTACCTTAATGGCATTGTCAGGCTGGTTTATTGCATCTATGGCAATAGCGGGGGTTGCAGGTATCTCGATTGATTATTTTAGCCCAGCGGCAGGTATTCGTGGCTTAGCCATTGCGCGTACAGCAAGCCGATACGCGGAGCGAATTATCACGCATGAAGCCACGTTTCGAGTGATCGCAGAACTACGACATTGGTTTTACCTGCACCTAGAACCGTTGGCACCCGCTGTATTGCAACGCTATCACAGTGGTGATTTATTAAGCAGAATCCGCGCTGATATTGACACGCTAGAAAATGTTTATATCCGCATTATTGTTCCTGTAACGGTTGCCATTATTGCCTGTGGTTTATTTATTTGGTTCTTATCACGTTACGACAATTTGCTGGCGATTTTTGTATTGCTGATGTTTATTATCGCTGGTGTTATCACGCCGTTATGGATTAATAAATTAAGCGCAAAACCGGCTAAAAAGAAAGTTGAGCTATCCAGTGAGCTTCGCACCCAAGTGATTGATAGTGTACAAGGCATGGGCGAATTGTTAATTTATGGCGCAACGCCCCAGCAAATAGAAAAAGTCGATAAACTCAGTAAACAGCTATTAACTCAGCAAAGTAAACTAGCCAGCCACTTTGCACTGTCACAATCCATTTTGAGCTTATGCACCAATATTGCCATGTTAGGCGTTGTGGTGATTGCAATACCTTTATTAACTAACTCAGGGTCGGCACAACAACTGTTATCGTCACCCAATTTAGTGATGTTGACCTTATTCACACTGGCAAGTTTTGAAGCAGTGGCTGCACTACCGTTAGCCTTTCAAACGTTGCCAGAAACACTAGCGGCAGCGCGCCGCATTTTCACGCTTGTCGATGCAAAACCACAAGTTGAAGAACCCAAAGCAGATTCTCCCACCCCTAATAATAACGATATAGTTTTTAACACCGTGAGTTTCAGCTATGACCAAAATGAGAATATCAGCACAAACAATGTCTTTTGTGATTTGAGTTTTTCACTTCCACAAGGAAAACGCTTAGGCATTGTTGGTAGCAGTGGCATCGGGAAAAGTAGTATTGTTAATTTACTACTACGCTTTTGGGAGCCAACATCAGGGTCAATCACCTATGGCGGACATGAACTATCGCAATACAAAGGTGAGGATATTCGCCAATACTTTTCCGTCGTAACCCAACAAAGTCACTTTTTTAATAGCACAATCAAAAGCAACTTGCTCCTAGCAAAACGAGAAGCATCAGATACTGAACTAGAGCAGGTTTGCCATGTGGCCCAAATTCATGACTTCATAGTATCTTTAGCAGAAGGTTATGACACATGGGTCGGCGAAGCTGGATTAAAGCTTTCTGGTGGACAACTAAAGCGCTTAACAATTGCGCGAGCATTACTCAAAGACGCGCCTATTTTAATATTGGATGAGCCGGGCGAAGGCTTGGATAGTCAGACAGAAACAAATCTGTTGAACGCGGTATTTGAATATAAAAAAGAAACCAGTATTTTGTTGATTACGCATCGTCAAACAGGGCTTGAAGCGATGGATGAAGTGCTAACTTTATGAAAACCGTCAATCGAGCGTAAAATGGCGCACCTGGCGCGATTCGAACGCGCGACCTTTGGCTTCGGAGGCCAACACTCTATCCAGCTGAGCTACAGGTGCAAGGTGCTTATTCTAACGAATTTGAGCTTAAGCTTCATTATTATTTTTTGTAGTTATTTTCAATATTTGTTAGATATAAAGTTATACTCTAAGAGCTTTACACGAGCCGGTGGAAAAAGATAGTTAACCAATTTACCCTAATCCTCAGATAGAAACACGATGATAGCACAAGCCTTTGACTCCATAGAACATCCCAAAAATACTCGATTAACCTACGGGTGAAACGATTATTTTTCGAATATCCTATGAAACCAAAGTATTGCGTTTCTATCTGGGGGTTAGGGTTTTACTGCCAGCTCACTCCTCTACTGCCTCATATTAGTTTATCAATCAAAAACCTAAAAACACTTCTATGCTAGATTACTATCCCAAAAAAATTGTTTGCTTAACCGATGAAACAACAGAGATGCTTTACTTGCTGGGTGAGCAAGATCGTATAGCAGGAATATCGGGTTTTACAGTCCGGCCCCCACAAGCAAGAAAAGAAAAACCTAAAGTATCAGCTTTCACATCTGCAAAAATTGATAAAATAATGGATCTTGAGCCTGATCTTGTTCTTGGGTTTTCTGACTTACAGGCAGATATTGCATCCGAGCTTATAAAAAAAGGTGTCAGTGTTCATGTATTCAACCAACGCTCGGTTGGTGAAATCTTTCAAATGATCCTAATACTTGGTGCAATGGTAGGCTGCCAAGATAAAGCCCAAAGATGGGTAACAGAGCACCAAGCTAAAATAGCCAAAATAAAAGAACAGGTAGCCACTTGGGAAAAGAGGCCTAAGGTTTATTTTGAGGAATGGTATGACCCGATTATTACCGGCATACAATGGGTCTCTGAATTGATAGTAATTGCGGGAGGGGAGGAATGTTACCCTGAACTTTCCAAGCAGAGTCTCGCTAAAAAACGTATTGTTGCCAACCCATTAGATATTGTGAAAAGAAATCCAGATATAATCATTGGATCATGGTGTGGTCGTAAGTTCCACCCCGAGAAAGTTGCAAAACGAGAAGGTTGGAGCGACGTAAACGCCGTTAAAAATGGACAGGTTTTTGAAATTAAATCTGCTCATATTCTACAACCAGGACCAGCAGCTTTAACAGAAGGCTTGAATCAGATTACAACCATTCTCAACAACTGGAATGGTCAGACTCAGAAACAAGGATAGTCAGTTACTTAGCTATGCCGGCTTAACAATAGCTTTAAATACTGCCTTTATTCCGCTTCTCCCACCACTCCCGCGCCATTATTAATGCGCCTTCATGGCTATCTGCTCTGCCCATTGTATATAAAGTAATTGCAGCGGTTCCGATGATCGCACCCTCACCATATTCATCGTCTTCTTCGCCACGCCACACTCTAGCGAGTTTAGTCACATCAAGTTCTTTGTCTTTCACATGGCGTTTAGTGAATAAGGGTTGCCACTCTTCTTCTATCGCTTTTTTATTTTTGATGGAACGAACCAAGTTTGGCATGTCAGGATTCCATTCCGTCTCGCCGCCATCACCTTTTAAAACGGCCATTGTTGGTTGGTTTAATAATAACGATGCCTCCTGATGGGTGTCTCTATAGGCTGGGTGGTGGATGCCTTGCATAGAGCAATCAGCACGACACGGGTTAATTAGCCGTGTGAAGGTATTGACTGGAGAGCGTAAACCCAGCGTCCATTTTAAATCCATAATTCGAGCCAGCTCGGGTAAAAAGTCATGCAGTGACAAGTACGCAAAGTTGTGGGATTTGATATGCTCACCCGCTTCTTCAAACGAAGTTGCGATAGGAATGTTTAATACTTTTAGCACATCATCAGTATAAATTCTGTTTGCGGTATGTGCGCCTTCACCATGCATTAAAATTGAAATACCATTTTCAGCCAATAACCAGGTTGATAAAATAAACCAAGGTAAGCGACGTGCTTTACCGGCATAACTTGACCAATCTAAATCGACCTTCGGCATATCTTCGGGAATCGTCAAGACGTCATAAGTTGCATCCACAAAGCCCGCTAATTCTTCGCCACTTTCTTCTTGATAGCGCATCAGCATCATAAAGGCGCCAAGCTGTTCGGGCTCTACCTGTGCTTTTAAAATCATTGTCATAGCGTCTTTTGACTCATCATAAGTCAGGTTACGCGAACCCGTTTTACCCTTGCCGAGCAAGCGCACATAGGGAGCAAAAGGGTGTTCGGTACGAGGCGTTGATTCAGAGTTGTGTTGTGTCATTATGATTCCTGCACAGTATTTTACTGTGATGTTAAATTATGGAATTTCTGAATAACCTAGTTGGATTCTGCTAGGTTGTTCAGAGATTCCTCATGGTTACACGTGCATTTTAGTTAAGTTTAAAACGAAAGAAAGCATTGCTTGTTTTATTAGGGTTTTAGACTCAACTTTCGTAACTACTCAGGTTTCAGGTTTCAGGTGAAAGCTGAGTAGTTACCAATTACTTTCTTTATTACTGTAATATAAGGCTCTCAATACCAAACGCAATGCTGGAACCCCATAATGTTTGACCTTATCGAAACCAAAACCGACCTTATTCAATTTGTAGAAAAGATTCGCCAAGCAGATTGGCTGGCATTAGATACCGAGTTTTTACGCGAAAAAACGTATTACGCTAAATTGTGTTTAATACAAATTGAATCCAGCGATGGACAGCGTGCCTGCATTGACCCGATTAGTATTGATGATATTTCTCCGCTCACTGACTTACTCAACGACAATCAAATTACCAAGGTTTTTCACGCGGCACATCAAGACCTTGAAATTTTATTGCAAATGACCGGCAGTGTGCCTGCACCTATTTTTGATACTCAAGTAGCCGCATCTGTTTTAGGCATTGGTGACCATATGGCTTATGCAAGACTGGTTGAAGCAATGACGGGAACGGTACTAAGTAAAGCCCAATCACGCACCAACTGGGCGCAACGCCCTTTAAAGCCAGCACAACTTGATTATGCAATTGATGATGTGCGCTATCTTGCGCAGATTTATCCTAAAATGTTAAAACAGTTGCAATCAAAAAATCGCCTGCAATGGTTAGATAAAGATTTTCAGCAAGCCGCAGACCCACAAACTTATGCCATTAACGCAGAGCAACGTTGGAAGAAAGTACGTGGGCTGCAAGTTCTAAAGCGCCCGCAACTTGCTCTATTAAAAAACCTTACAGCATGGCGAGAAAACAAAGCAGAGCAGTCTGATATACCTCGTAAGTGGGTCATAGCTGATGAAATTTTAATCGAATTGGCTAAACAACAACCTAGTAACAAAGAAGAATTAGCCGAAATTCGTGGTTTAAATGTTGAACGTACACAAAAATATCATGAAATTTGGTTTGATTTAATCGCCAAAGGGCTTGCTACGCCAGAGGATGAATGGCCAGAATTACCCCGCAGTAAAAAACCCACGCCAAATCAAAATATAACCATTGATTTGCTCATGCTAGTGCTTCAAATCCAAGCAAAAAAACACGGCATTATGCCTGCCGTTATCGCCACCAGAAAGCAAGTTGCGGCGATGATTCAAGCAGGTAATAAGCACCTTTCAAATGACTGGCGGGGTGAAATAGTTAATGATACATTTAGTAAATTATTATCAGGTAAAATAAATCTAGGGATTGAAGGAAATACCGTTCAATTATTAGATACCCGAATGTGTGACTTCAATGCGGATAAAGGGGCGTAAGATATTGGTTTAGCACGGGATTTTAAAAATCTTAGCTTCACTCTTAGGTTAAGTAGGCATTTTTTAAACCCACGATGAATCAATAGTTTGCGTACTGTGTCGTAGTGAAGTCACTGATTCAGGTAGATAGACTGAGACCTTTGCAAGATCGGGGAGCGAAAAAACAACCGTTCACCCTACATAAATCATAAGTAGCGTAAACTAACCTTAAAAAGTTAGTCGAGGGAGGACTAGCATGAAATATTCACAACAAGCAGGGCGCATTAGCAAATTTATGTTAATGCTCATTATTGGCGGTATTGTGTTTGGCGCATACACGGCAAAAAAGAAGGGTATGTTATCAAGCAAGACAATTACAAGCTCCGTCTCATCAATAAAAAGTACCTTTACACCTAGCCCAAGCAATGAAGATTATATCGGTTACGGGGTTCAGCTAATGGCAACAACACAATTAGACCAAGCAAAAGAACTGATGAATGATTTTGCGAGTGACGGCTATTCCGCTTTTGTGCTTGCAAGTAATACAAAAAAAGGACGCACCTATTATAAAGTCCGTTTAGGACCTTACGCACATCGCTCAGAAGCATTGGCAATTAAAGATAAGGTGGTACAACGTTATCCGAAAAGCCCTTATGTGAAATCTAGCTTAGTTATTTTTAAGCCTGAGTGAAAAAGTCAGGCTATTCGTTTTAGCCCGCAAGGCCGGGTAACAGAACAAGCAAGCCTTGCGCAATCATCTGCACACCGATCGCCGCAAGAATTAAACCCATAATTCGAGTCGCAATATTTAGCCCTGTTACGCCAAGCGCTTTGCCAATCGACTCGGCCAAATAAAGCGCAACCAATGAAATCAACGCTACGCTTAGAATACTTATAGCCAACAACGTTTGGCTTTGAAAGGAGCTTGATTGATGACCACTAATAATCGCCACACTAATAGCACCAGGCCCTGCCATTAACGGAATTGCTAATGGCACAACTGCAACATGCTCCTTAGCCTCTGCATATTCTGCTTCGCTGGGGCTTTGTCGTATACGGCTTTGCTTGGCATGTAACATGGATATAGCCATCAATAAAACCAGTATTCCACCACCTACGCGGAATGCAGGTATACCGATACCAAAAAAGTTTAAAACTAACTCGCCGGCAAACGCAGCGATTAATAAAATTATCCCAACAGAAAACGCTGTTATACGTGCAATGTGCCTTCGCTCTGCAATCGTGTCTTCCTGAGTAAGCGCCAAAAAAATAGGCACGATTCCTAAAGGGTTCACAATCGCTAAAATAGCAACAAAGGTTTTTAAAAATTCTGCACTATCAAAAATCACGACGCACCTTGTAACTTTGATCAATACTTTTTCTCAGGGCAAGCGCATTGCCCACCATCGCAGGAATATTAACTCGCAAACTTTTATGCATCGCTGTTAATGCAGGACTTTTGGCAGACAAACCTAGCTTGCGCGCAACATATTCAGCTTCGATAGCATACAAAACCTGTTTCAATTGCTCACGGTTCTTTTGCTCTAAATCAATCCAACGATTAATTACAATAGTGAGTGGCTTTTCTAAATCTGGATTTTTTCGTAAATGTGTTTTAAGAATTGAAACTTGTTGCCCCGAAAGCCGAATAAGCTCTTGCAGAGTTTCAATTTCTACCTTTAAGCGCGAGTCAACAGACCCAATATAGCTAATTAAATCATGGGTAATTCGATCATTAAACGGCTGTAAGCTTGCCAATAACTCCTTATTTAAAATTCGTTGCTTTTTCCTCGGTGACTTACGGTTTGCATCAATTAGCTTTCTAGCACTGTCGAGATTTTTGATCAATTTGTCCTGTGAACTATGTAAAGACAACTCATACTCTCTTTCTGCCTTTTGTAGCGTTTCTTCTAAATAAACAGCCTGCTTCGAAAACTTCGCCAATACGTCTTGTTGATCCATCGTGCTATGCGCAATCCACGCCCGCCTTACTTCTTTATCGGTATTATTATAGGTATCAAAAAGTACAATCTGTGCCTCGCTCCACTCTTTTCGAATTGTGCTGATCATATCCGCATGATTAGGATAAGTTATTTCCAGTTCATCAATTTCTCTGAGTAAGGTGCGCATTTGTACAAAAGAATCACGTAATGATTGCTGTGATACTGCCAACGGGCTGTAGATACGCTCAACAAATTTAGAAATTTCAACACGTTCTTGTTGTTGTTGAATTTCACCACGCCAATCGCTAATCCCTTTAAAAACAAGCGCAAAAATAATAATCGCAGGTATAAACAACACGGCAACTACGGTATTCATTTTTTCTTCAGGCAGATTTCCATCTTTTCTTATTTGACGAATAAGCATTATCAGCACCATCACAACGATGGCAGACAGTAGTAAAAAAACAGCGAAAATAAAGTTAGCGAAGGTCAAAGTGGTGTAAAATCCTGAAAATAATAAAACCTAAATTAAGTAGTAAGCCTCATTTGTTGACTAAGTGTACTTGTTTTTTTACAAATAGACTTGAAGTTTACCTTTAAATCACTATTTAAGTCACATATTAGCATTAACAAATATAATGAAGGATTTTAAATGAGCACAGTATCATCCACAAATAATAGTCATGCCACTTTTTTAGAGGTTCGCGCACATTTGCAAACCCGAATCATTGGCCAACAACGCTTGGTTGACCGCTTATTAATAGCCTTACTTGCTGATGGCCACTTATTAGTTGAAGGCGCACCCGGTTTAGCAAAAACAACGGCAATTAAGGAACTAGCAGAGGTTATTGAAGGTGACTTTCACCGTTTACAATTCACCCCAGATCTATTACCCGGCGACTTAACCGGAAGTGATGTTTACCGCCCAGAAACAGGTGACTTTGTTTTCCAAAAAGGTCCTTTGTTTCACAATTTAGTATTAGCCGATGAAATTAATCGTGCACCTGCAAAAGTGCAATCGGCGTTACTTGAAGCAATGGGTGAAAGGCAAATAACCGTGGGTAGTACCACCTACCCTTTACCGCGCCCTTTTTTAGTCATGGCAACGCAAAATCCGATTGAGCAAGAAGGTACTTACCCTTTACCAGAGGCACAGCTCGACCGTTTTTTAATGCACGTTTTTATTGATTACCCTGACGCCCAGGCAGAACATAAAATTCTTGAACTTGCACGTTCACAAGCTGAAAGCACCTATTCAAGCCAAGAGAAAACATCACTCCGCTTATCAAAAACAGATGTAGAAAGCGCCCAGCAGGAAGTCTTAGCAATCCATATGGCTGAGCCAGTACAGGAGTATTTAGTACAACTGGTTTTAGCCAGTCGTAACCCAGCCGCTTATAGTGCAGAACTTGCCCGCTGGATAAGTTATGGCGGTAGCCCGCGCGCAACCATTGCTTTAGACCGTTGCGCACGCGCACATGCATGGTTGAATGATAGGGACTATGTCTCACCAGAAGATGTGCAAGCAATGGCATTTGATGTGTTGCGTCATCGTATATTGATTTCTTATGAAGCAGAGGCTGATGGCATTATGCCTGATGCGGTGATTAAGGAATTGATAAAACTCGTACCTGTTTCATAATCTTTACCCGATAAGAATAGGAAATCACTGTGAGCTTTTTTAAACGCTTTTTAACGCGTTCAAAAACAACACCAGAAGAATCAAAAAAGCCTGTGTTAAATACCGGAACGCATGTGAGCGCGCCACAACTTATCGCCTTACAACAACAAGCCCGAAAGCTAGACTTAAACAAACAGACCTACGCGACCGCATCAACCACGGGTACCCATCGCTCACGCTTTCGTGGCCGTGGTATGGACTATCAAGAGTCACGCATCTACCAAGCAGGTGATGACATTCGTAATATGGATTGGCGCGTTACAGCTCGCTCAGGCAAGCCCCATACCAAACTATATCAAGAAGAGCGCGAACGCCCCGTAGTGTTTTTGGTCGATTTTAATTCCAGCATGTTTTTTGGCTCAACCCACTCTTTAAAATCGGTAGTTGCTACAAAAGTAGCCGCGATGCTGGCATGGTCAGTTGCTTTAAAAGGTGACCGCATTGGTGCTTTATTAATTAATAAGGAGCATCACGAACTTGCACCTAAAATGGGCAAGCGTGGGGCGCTACAATTAATTCGTCAGTTAGTTAATTTTTCTAATCCACAAACGGGCTTGGCTAACAGTGATGAATCTAGCAATAATACTAATAACTTCAATGAAGAGTTACAACGTTTACGCAAGCTCGCAAGGCCGGGTACCTTGATTGTTTTGATCAGTGATTTTTATAAAATCAATGATGAAACTCAGCACCACCTTCGTCGCTTATCACAGCATAATGATTTATTGGCCATTCAAATTGTTGATCCATTAGAGCTTACGCCACCACCAGCTAATCGCTATCGCGTCACGAATGGTGTTGGCCAATCAGGGGTATTAGATACACGCTCTAAAAAAGGATTACAAAGCTATCAAGATTTTTTTGCCAAGCATCACCAACAAGTGCATGAATTAATGCGCCGCCAGCAAATACCGCTAATACAAATTTCCACAGCAGATGATGTGACACTTAGCTTGCAAAAGTACTTTGGCAGTAAACAACGCGCCGCAATAGCAAACGCGACTACTGTAAAGCAGGTGGCGTAATGGCGAGCCCTTCTTCACTGCCTGCAAGCTCTGCAGCAATACCTACAACTGCACCAGCGGCAAAAAACGAGCTGGTACTAAAGGATATTCACCTTGCGACTAACCCTAGCTTTTGGCCGCCAGCAGTTGGCTGGTGGATATTGTTAGCAGTAACACTGATAGCACTAGTAAGCTTAGTTAAGTGGCTAAAAACGACTTTAAACAAAAAAAGACAGCGAGACACACAACGTAAAGCTCTACTCGAAAAACTTTCACTGCTAGAAAAACAATTGATGAAAAACCCCAGCAACAAAGCAATAGCAGACATCAATACACTACTTCGACAATACGCCATTAATTATTACCCTCGTGCAGAAATTTCTAGCTTAACGGGTTCTGATTGGCTTAAGTTTTTAGATGATTCTGGCAATACCGAAGGCTTTATGAAAGGTGCTGGACGTATCTTAATTGAAGCTCCCTATCAAAAAAGTGGACTTGAAAATCTTAACCAAGATGAATTTATAAGTTTGGTTAGAAAATGGGTCAGCCAACTGGTTAATAATAAAAAGCCAGTTCCTGCGAAGGAGGGCTATGGCCATGTCTAATGTTGAATTTGCATTTCAGTGGGCGTTTCTATTATTGCCTCTACCCCTACTGGTTTGGGTATTTTTCCCAGCCGCACCCGTGAGTCAGTCGGCTGCTTTACGTGTGCCTTTTTTTGAACAATTAAGCGCGGCAACTACGCCAAACAAAACCAAGCGTTCGTTATTTAGACTATCAGTAGCGAGCCTTATTTGGCTGTTATTAGTCGTTGCGGCAGCACGCCCACAGTTTATTGGTGATAGCATTAGCCAGCCCATAGCAGGGCGTAGTTTAATGATGGCCGTTGATATTTCTGGCTCAATGCAAGCCCGTGACATGGTGATCTCTGGACGCGCCGTTTCACGATTAAACGCTGTAAAAGCAGTTGCCGGAGATTTTATAAGTAAACGAGAAGGCGACCGAATTGGTTTAATTTTATTTGGCAGCAATGCCTATCTACAAGCACCACTGACGTTTGATCGTAAAACTGTCAATACTTTACTCAATGAGGCAGAACTTGGTTTAGCAGGTAGAGCAACCGCCATTGGAGATGCCATTGGTTTAGCGGTAAAGCGTTTACGCAAAGAACCTGAAAAAAATCGTGTGCTGATTTTATTAACCGATGGTGCAAACACGGCAGGCAATGTAGACCCGCTAAAAGCTGCCGACCTTGCTGCACAAGAAAAGGTTAGAATTTATACAATTGGCGTAGGAGCCAAAGAACGTATTGTGCAAACCCCATTTGGCCCACAACGCGTTGGAAAAAATGACCTTGATGAACCGAGCTTACAAGCTATTGCGGATAAAACAAAAGGCCGTTATTTTCGAGCAAACAACGTTGAAGGCTTATTAAAAATTTATAAAATCCTTGATAAAATAGAGCCAGTTTCAAAAGATGAACTAAGCTATCGCCCTGTAAAGGAGCTTTATTACTACCCTTTAAGCTTCGCCTTGGCATTAAGCATTTTACTTGTCTTACTTAAGCTTATAGCCTTAGGTTTTACCAAACGGGTCCACCAAAAAAGTGAGGTTCTGTGATGGCGCAATTTCATTTTCTACACCCTGCTTGGTTGTTCGCACTCATACCGTTAGCGTTATTGTTATGGCTTAGTATTAAAAATCATGCAACTAGCAGTGCATGGGAGAAGGTTATAGATCCCAATTTATTACCCGTATTATTGCAAGGTGAAGATAAAAGTGCTGGCAATTTAGTCAAGTGGTTGTTAGCTATTGGCTGGTTTATTACAACCGTAGCCCTCGCTGATCCAACGTGGGAGAAAGTACCTAAACCCATATTTCAAACCAATACTGCGCGTGTTTTAGTACTGGACTTATCAAACTCAATGTTAATTAAAGACCTAAAACCCTCTCGTTTGGCACGTGCACGTTTTAAAATTGAAGATATTTTATCTTCACAGTTCCTCAAAAATAAAGAAGGCCAAACAGGCTTAGTGGTATTTGCGGGCGATGCCTTTACTGTCTCACCCTTAACCCGCGATGTGGCAACGATTCGCTCATTGTTAAAAGTACTAACACCTCGCCTATTACCGGTACAAGGGAGCCGTGTAGATTTAGGCCTTAAAAAAGCACATGAACTCCTTAAACAAGCCGGCGTACAGAATGGTTCTGTATTATTAATTGCAGATGGTATTAGCAATAAGGAACTTGCTTTAAGCGAAGCGAAATCATTAAAAAAAGCCACACATCGATTATCTGTACTGGGTGTAGGTACTGAGGAAGGCGGACAACTACGCACCCGCCAAGGCCAAACTATCACAGTAAAACTTGAGCGTGAAGCCTTGCAAAAACTAGCGCAAGTGGGTGGTGGTAGCTATCATAGCATTAGCAATAATAATACTGACTTGAATAAGCTATTGAAAAGTGCCTCCCAAAAAACTGGGAAAATTGAAAAAAATACCGACCTAGTCGATGATATTTTAAGTACCGATTTAAACAATGAAGAATGGAAATCATTAGGCCCCTATCTGGTATTTTTACTTCTACCCTTAGCTGCCCTAGCCTTTCGCAAAGGCTGGTTACTCTCGCTTGTAGCCAGTACATTTATTTTAACGCTGGTATTTCAGCCGCAGCCCGCAATGGCTTTTTCGTTTGATGAGTCATGGCAGGCGCTTTGGAAAAATAAAGAACAACGCGCACAAGATGCCATCGTAAAAAAACAGTTTGATAAGGCTAGCCAGCTTGCAAAGTCCCCTCTTCGTCGTGGTGTCGCTGAGTACAAAAGTAACAAATTTGAACAAGCCCTAAAAAGCTTTAAAGCTGAGAAAGGTGCAGATGCTCGATTTAATGAGGGCAATACACTCGCACGACTAAAAAAGTATCAAGAGGCAATAAAATCGTATAACCAAGCCTTAAAAGAACAACCAGATATGGCAGACGCAAAAGCCAACAAAAAAGCAATTGAGGATTTTCTAAAAAAACAGCAACAGAAAAAAAATAAACAAAATGACAAGCAACAAAAAGATCAACAACAAAACAAAAAGTCTGATCAAAACAGCAAGCAAGATAGTAAGAACAAGCAAGACAAAAAACAAAAAAATAATAGCAATCAAGAGAACAAAAAATCAGAGAAAAAAGATAATCAGTTTAATGACGCTAATAAAAAATTAGACGATAAAAGTAAAGAGCAAAGCAAAAACAAGCAACAAGAAAAAAAGGCTGCTGAAAATAAGCAGCAAAACAAGAAAAATACCGATAAAAAAACCTCAAAAGAACATCAAAAAGCTAATCAAAAGTCGCAAAAAGAGAAAGCAGAGGCAGAGGCCGCACGTGCTAAAGCACAAGCAAAAGACCTAAACAAAGAAGAAAAGATGGCAGCAGAACAGTGGCTAAGGCGAATACCTGATGACCCAAGTGGTTTACTGCGGCGAAAATTTCAAAGCCAATATCAACGTCAGCAACGCCGTAGAAGCGTACCTAGAGGGGAGGTACAACCATGGTAAATAAAGCCATGATACGATTCATGATTCTATCCTTCATGCTGTTAAGTAGCCTATCTTCTGCCTTTGCAGATGTCTCTGCCAGCCTTCAGCAAAATACCGTTTATGAAGGCGACCCTATAACGTTATTGATAGAAACAAGTCAAAACACTAATGCCAAACCTGATCTTTCGGTACTTGCAAAAGATTTTCAGGTTTTAAGTACGAGTACTAGCTCACAAGTAAATATACTAAACGGCAAACGATCTTTTAAAAAAACTTGGACTGTTAGTCTGCAGGCTAAGAAAAAAGGTGAGATTGACATTCCTGCGATTAATATCGGTAATGAAAAAACACAAGCGTTAAAAGTAACCTTGATTGATTTACCTACTGAAGTGAAAGAAGAAACTAAAAAGCATGTTTTTGTTGAGTCTTCTATAGATAGCTTGGGGGATAAAACCTATGTTCAACAGCAAATTCCCTACACCGTAAAGTTATTTTATGATTCAACGATGCAGTCTGCCGAAATGCTGCCGCCCGAGATTGATAATGCCGTTATGGAGCAGTTAGGTGATGATCGTCGTTTTCAAATTCAACGTGCAGGTAAACTGTTTACGGTGGTTGAAAAACATTATGTCATTTCGCCTGAAAAGAGCGGAAAATTGCATATTCCTCCTACGGTTATTAAAGGCCGGTTATCACAACCTAGCAATAATAAATCAGCACAACAACGTGGTTCAAATAATCAGGATTTCTTAAACCGCTTTTTTCAAGACTTTAGACAGGATCCATTTTTTAATAATAGCCCTTTCCCTGATGATCTATTCTCACAACAAAATCGTGGTGCAAGCAAGCCTTTCAGTATTAAAAGTAAGGCGCTTGAAGTTGATGTTTTACCTGTTCCAAAAGAGTTTACTGGGAGTGTTTGGTTACCTGCAGAGCAACTTATTGTCAAAGATAGTTGGACAAAATCTTCGCCTGCATTAAAAGCAGGTGAGCCTGTAACACGGACCATTACTTTGCAAGCGAAAGGCTTAGCAGGCTCACAAATCCCTGCCATTAATATTCAAAAGCCGGAGGGAATCAAAATGTATCCCGAAACGCCTAGCTCAGAAACTCGTACCGATGGCAATACGGTGTATGGCATCCAAAGGCTCAAACTTAGTTATATTCCGAATAAATCTGGCAATATAACTATCCCAGAAATTAAAATTAATTGGTGGGATGTTAAAAATAAAAAACAAAAAGTAGCCACTTTACCTGCTTGGAACCTTAATGTCGCAAAAGGAGATTTTGCTGAAGAGGAGCCTAGTGCTATAACTGAAAAGGAAGCTGCTCCTTATGATAAGCCAGTAACTGATAAGTCAAAAAATAATACTGAGAATGATAAAAATACGACTAATTGGGGGGTCATTACATCTAGTTTGCTAGGTATATTATTTGTGGGAATTGCATTTTGGTTTAGTAGGCGTTTTCTTGATAAAAAACTTACGCCTAGCCCAGAATCTAGCAGAGAAAATGAGAAGCAACGTACCCTAAGTAATCTGCTTAACGCTTGTGCTAATAATGACCCAAAAGATGCTGAGAAAAACTTAATAAACTATGTGCAATTAGCATGGAATGATAATTCTATTCAAAGCTTGCCAAGTATTAGCAAACAACTTCAGTCCGGTGATGATGTGATTTTAGAGCTGGAACAAACTCTTTACGGAAACAATAGAGATAACTGGCAAGGTAGAAAATTGAGCCAGCTTGTGGAAAAAGGTTTACAAGAGAAGTCTGCCTCAAATAAATCTATGAGTGATTCTGGTTTACAACCACTTTATCCTTCTTAAGGAAAGCCTGATCAAGTCCTATAAATAACCTACTTTTCATACAAAAAAAGGCTGACAAACGTCAGCCTTTTTAACAATTGTTCAGTTTTCTCGAACAGTTAATATTTACTTAACTGTTGTTAAACCAAGAATCTTCCAAGTCTGCATACCACCACGGAAGTATTTAATTTTTTCTGCTGGGTAGCCAAACTTACGTAATGCAGCGATACTTGCTGGCGATTGACCACACCACATACCGTTACAAAACATCACTAAAGTTTTAGCTTTTGAGAAATCGAATACTTTAGAGGTATCACCCGCAGCGATAGCTTCATCAACGTCGACATCATCTTTACCCTTTGCAACGGTTACACCAAACTTATCAGCCATAACTTTCATAATGCCTTCAGTTGTTGCACCTTTCTTAGGCGTCAGCTCAACCCATGAGACATTTATTGCACTCGGAATAGTGCCTTTCGCGACCCAATCAGGTGTACGTGAGTCCACAAGAACAATATCACTATCTCCAGCACTCATTTTTTTAGCGTAGTCGATAACCTCTACTTCACCTATTGTTTCAATGCCTTTACCTAAACTCATAGGTTGAATACAAAATGGTGGACAAGGACGCGAAGTTTTTCCAAATGCTGGATCAACCATTGCGCCATTATCTTGGTCACGAGTAATTTTAACATCTTTACCGTTATGCTTAACCGTAATATCTGACATTTCAGGTGTAATGCCAACAGGTTTGCCTTTAGCCGATGCGGTTGCTGTTAATGCTAACGCTGCGGTTATTGAAAGTGTTGTTAATAGTTTAGTTACGTTCATGATTTATCTCCTCCTAGAGATGGTATTGCGGACAGTGTCCATTTATTAATTTTTTAGTATTTTTTACTGTGAAAAGTTACGTATTAATCGCAGTCTGGCTCCTCTTCTTCGGCCTCTTTCTTATTCTCAATTGCGTCATCTTTCTTAGCTTCAGTAGACTCAGCATCATCAGATTTCTTTTCTTTCATTTCTTTTTTTGTAGCATCTGTAGCAGATGCTGTTGACTCTTCAGTTGCTGCAACATTATCTGCTTTTTTCTCATGGCTGCCCGCATAACTTGTGCTAACTGAAATATTTAAAAGAAGTAGAAAAGAGATCAATGATATAAATTTATTCATTTAAAAGCCTATGGATTTTGTGGATGAGCCCACATAAATAACACACTAACACATAGACTTCAAATAAACCTTATATTTTTCAGTAGATTAGAGAGAGATAATAAACTTATATTCAAATAGGGGGTAAAGATGAAATTAAAGATCAACCGTTGCACCTGGTATAATTCGCCCATAAGATTTACAACGTATTCCACTACGAATAATTTTAGCCGGATTACCACCAACAATAGAGTGAGAAGGTACGTCTTTAGTGACAACCGCCCCAGAAGCAATTACAACTTCGTCGCCAATCGTAATATCAGGCATAATAATAGCGCCGCAGCCGATGAAACAATTTTTTCCTATAACTGTTTTTATGTTGCTACTTGCACCGTAACGCTCTGTTGCCCAATCGTGTGAAAGCATTGTCACGTTAAACGCGACGACCGTATCTTCACCGATTATAATGCCCTTCGGGTTAGTTTTATCAATAAAGTTTTTAAATGAAATACGCACACTGGGGTGTAATTGCATCCCGTACATTTTTCTAAAATACCATGTGTGTAACCATACGGCTGAATGACGAAACTTAACAAACCACATAAACATGCGGTTACTCATAAAACGTGGCTTCATTGGCGTTTCCCAGATTATAATAAAGATGTATCATAAAACGAAGTCAACTTGCTTACCATTCAAACTGTCCCAACCTCTGGGAAAAAATGCGAAATGATTGTTCCTCTGTTTGCGTATTTTTAGCCGTACAAGGCTACGTTGAATTGAGCAAATTGATAACTTTCCACAATCAACTGATGAGTGTTATATATATGAGTTCCCTAAGTGATCAGCTGTTAAAAGCAGGTTTAGTTACTGAAGAGCAGGTTAAAAAAGCATCTGAAAAACCGAAGAAAAAAGCGTATAAGACACATAAGAAAACCATTCAAAAGAAACAAAAAACAGAACCCACAGACCTTGCTCAATTTTATGCCGAGCGAAAAAAACTAGAAAATAAAGAAAAGCAACAAGCTGCTCAGCAAAAAATAGAAGCCGCTAGACTAAAAAAAGAAAACAAACTAAAAATTGATAAACTCATTTCTGCCAACCTACTTAATGATGATGATGCTGAGATACGTTATAATTTTGTGGTCGGAACCAGCATCAAGTATGTTTTTGTAACAGAACAACAGCAGCAAGAACTCATTGATGGTAAATTGGCATTTACCTTTCTGGGAAGCAAACGTTGTTTGATTTCTCTTGATACCGCAAAAAAAATAAAAACGATTGATGCCTCGAAAATTGTTGTCATCCCTTAAGGAAAACCTTATTGAGTCCCATTAATTCTGGCAACGCCAAATTTCCAGCATCAAGGCATGTGAGCTTTTAAAGTGAACATAACACAGAGGCTGGGAATTTGGCTAAGCTCCGGACTCTAATAATCGAGTTACCGCTTAAACAGCAAGCGGTAGCTCCCAAAATCGGGGAAGATTTTACTGATTTAGGGGAAAACAGTGAAATTTCAACCATTTTTATTCGTACTCGTCATCCGACTCGTGCAAAGGTCTCTCCTTAATGTTTAACCAACGGCATCTAAGAAAGTATAAAATTTAGCTGTTCACTGACATTTTATAACTAAAGTGTATATTATTAAGAAACCTCTGAATTTAAGGTTTTTGTTGAATTCAGAGCCTCACGTTTTTATCGTCATGATAAAAATATAATCCACCGCTATGGAGAATTAAAAATGTCAGAATTATTTTGTGCAGATTGGATGAATGCTTTAAAAGATGAATGGAACAATGACCCTGGAGTAAAAGATAAGCTCGCTGAAATTGGCTTCAACTCAGTAATCTGCTGTGGTTACAAAGATGAAGATGAACCACGCGGCGTATTTACCGTGGTTGATGGTGAATGTATCAGTGCTGGCGATTATAATGGTGAAACCCCAGATTGGGATATGCGTGCTAACCCTAAAGATTGGAAAAAATGGGTCAGCAAAGGTATTGGTATGGCTGGTTTAGGTATGGCATATGCCAGCGGCAAGCTAAAGTTTAAAGAAGGCGACTACGGCGCAATGATGAAAAACCCCAAAATGGCCGGACCTTTTGTTAAAAGCTTTGGTTTAATGAAAAACATTAATACTACTTGGTAAAATTCTAAGCCTCTAACTCATAGAGGCTCCATCTAAATAAATTAACCTGTTTTCTCGGGAGGTAAACATGGGATTGATTAGAAATATATTAGCTATCATAGGCTTAGTTGCATTAATTGGTGGTGGCTACGCGTATAGTAAATTTGGTGGCGAAATGGCTGCGCTAAACGCGTTAGACCCTGGCGCAAAGAAGGTCTACAGTGATATGTGGACAAAACTAAAAGAAACTGGAACATCAGCTGATGCGACGGTTTGGAAAAAACAAATTGCAGATGATGTATCCGCTGAGGATGCCGCTGAAGCAATGGGTTCAGTCGCTACCGAGTTAAATATTAAAGCAGTAGGAGTTTTACCATTATCTAAAGAAGTAGAAGCTAAAACGGGTAAAAAACAACGGCTATTAACCATTTATCAATACTGTAATCCAATGACTGCGATGACGATGGTTGAATACTCCGATGCTTTTTCTGCTTATCTACCTTGTCGAATAGCCATGGTCGAAGATAAAAAAGGTAAACTTTGGTTATATGCCTTAGATATGGATATGATGATTTTTGGTGGTAAAACCTTACCTGATAAGTTATTTAAAGAAGCCACAAAGGTAAAACAGGTAATTTTGGATATTATGGAAGCAGGTGCAACTGGCGAGTTTTAGTACCGCAAGAAGTCACGAAAGGCATGAGAATTTTAAAAGCTCTTTTTCGTGTCTTTCGTGGACTCCTCTTAACAATTAGAATCCAATATATTTATTAGATTCATTAATCTGAGACCTTTGCACGAGAGTGCAAAAATCCCACAAAAATGGGATAATAGCATTTTACCCAACAGGTTCACAAAATGGCTTGGAAAAATATCAAACAG